>CAYWBE010000009.1:0-21574 GCA_964456295.1 uncultured Candidatus Nemicrothrix sp. | reverse complement strand
ACTGGGCCAAGCGCCTCCAGTCGCCGCTGCCGCTGGTCCAGGAGGTCGCCGAGACCGGCGAACTGCCGGTGCCCATGTTCTGTGCCGGGGGCATCGCCACGCCGGCCGACGCCTCACTGGTCATGCAGTTGGGTGCCCAGGCCGTCTTCGTGGGGTCGGGGATCTTCAAGAGCGACGATCCGGCACCGCGGGCCCGGGCCATCGTCGAGGCGGCCACCAACTTCCGCGATCCGACGATGCTGGCCAAGGTCAGCCGGGGTCTGGGCAGCGCCATGCCGGGCCTGGAGATCGACCAGTTGGAGACCCGGCTGGCCGATCGCGGCTGGTAGCGGGCTCCCCGTACGGCCCATGAAGGTCGGGGTCCTCGCCCTGCAGGGGGCGTTCGCACGCCACGTGCAGGTGCTGGTCGACCTGGGCGCGGCGGCCACCGAGGTACGCACCGTCGACGACCTGTCGGGTGTCGACGCCCTGGTGCTGCCGGGCGGCGAGTCCACGACCATGTCCATGCTGCTGGACGCGTCGGGCCTGCGCGATGAGGTCGCCGACCGCCTGGTCGGGGGGATGCCGGTCCTGGGGACCTGCGCCGGGATGATCCTGCTGGCCAGCCACGTGGCCGACGGCCGGTCGGACCAGCGGTCGTTCGCGGCGATCGACATCGACGTCCGGCGCAACGGCTACGGCCGACAGGTCGACTCCTTCGAGGCCGACCTGGACGTGACCGGCCTGGACGAGCCGTTCCACGGCGTGTTCATCCGGGCCCCGGTGGTCGATCGGGTGGGAGACGGTGTCGAGGTGCTGGCCGTCGTCGACGGTCGACCCGTGATGTGCCGCCAGGGGGCGGTGGTGGTGGCATCCTTCCATCCTGAGATGTCCGGGGACCCGCGGATCCACGGACGGTTCCTGGACGCGGCGTTCGCCGCCTGACCGGGCCGGCGGGCCACCAGCCGCCGCCACCTGCCAACCGCTGCCATCTACGAGACGACACGAGACGAGGCGACATGTCGGGCCATTCCAAGTGGGCGACCATCAAGCACAAGAAGGGGGCCGCGGATGCCAAGCGCGGCAAGCTCTTCGCCAAGCTCATCAAGCAGGTCGAGGTGTCGGCCCGCCAGGGTGGCGGCGACCCGGATTCGAACCCGACCCTGCGGACCATGTTCCAGAAGGCCCGCGACGCCTCGGTGCCCCTGGACACCATCGAACGTGCCGTCAAGCGGGGCACCGGCGAGCTGGAGGGGGTCGACTACGAGACGATCACCTATGAGGGCTACGCGCCCCACGGGGTGGCGCTCTACGTGGAGACCCTGACCGACAACCGGAACCGCACCGGATCCGAGGTGCGCTCCCTGCTGTCCAAGAACGGCGGGTCGCTGGCCGAGCCGGGGTCGGTGGCCTGGCAGTTCGAGCGCAAGGGCGTCGTCCTGCTGGACGGGTCGGTGGACGAGGACGAGATCATGCTCGCCGCGCTGGACGCCGGCGCCGAGGACCTGGTCGACGACGACGGGACGTGGCGCCTGACGTGCGAGGCCACCGACCTGCCGTCGGTGCGCGAGGCGCTCGACGACGCCGGGGTGTCGTTCCTGAACGCCGACGTGACCATGCTGGCCAGCACCTCGGTGGCCCTGGAGTCGGTTGAACAGGCCCGGGCGGTGCTTCGGGTCATGGAGCTGCTGGACGACAACGACGACGTCCAGGACGTGCACGCCAACTTCGACATCCCCAGCGAGGTCATCGGGGCGCTCGAGGCCTGATCCGGGGCTGCCGGGGGTGCGCGTACCGCGGCGACGGCCGCCGCTAGAGTCGTACACATGTTCGTTCTGGGTGTCGACCCCGGCCTGACCCGTTGCGGCTACGGCGTGGTGTCCCGTAGCGGGCGCCACCTCGAGGCCGTCGCCGCCGGAGTGGTGCGAACCGATCCGGCCGACGATCCGGCGGTCCGCCTGGCCGAACTCCACCGCGAGGTGGCCGCCCTGGTCGAGGAGTACCGGCCCGACGAGGTGGCCGTCGAACGGGTCCTGTTCCAGGTGAACGTCCGGTCGGCCATGCAGACCGGGCAGGCCTCCGGGGTGGTCATGGCCGCTGCGGCGGCCGCCGGCTGCCCGGTGACGCTCTACTCGCCGAACGAGGTGAAGGGTGCGGTGGCCGGCTGGGGCGGTGCCGACAAGGACCAGGTGGAGCAGATGGTCCGTAGCCAGTTGGGCCTCACGACGCGCCTACGGCCCGTCGACGCAGCCGATGCCGTGGCGGTCGCCCTCTGCCACCTGGCCATGGTGGGGCCCACCCGTCGGGCAGCCACCACGGGGGCGGGCCGATGATCGGGTCGTTGCGGGGGCGTCTCCTGGACCTGGCCGGCGACGGCGAGGTCCTCGTCGAGGTGGCCGGCGTCGGCTACCGCGTCACCGTGACCCCGACCACCGCGGTCCGCCTCGGGGACGTGGGTGGCGACGTGTTCGTGCACGTCCACCACCACATCCGGGAGGCCGACCAGACCCTGTACGGATTCCTGGAGCGCGACGAGCGGTCGTGCTTCGAGGCGCTGCTGTCGGCCCACGGGGTCGGTCCGTCGCTCGCCCTGGCCGTCCTCGGGGTACACGGCCCGACCGAGCTGGCCCGCCTGCTGGCCGACGACGACGTGGCGGCCCTGTGCCTGGTGCCCGGGGTGGGCAAGAAGACGGCCGCCCGACTGCTGGTCGAACTGAAGGGGTCGCTCGACCTGCCGGTGGACGACCTGCCGGTGGGAGACGGGGACCACGGCGCACCCCGGCCGGCCATGGCCGAGGTCCACGACGCCCTCGGAGGCCTGGGCTACACCCCGGACGAGATCCGGTCGGTGCTGGCCGACCTCGCCGGCGATGATGCTGCCGTCCTGTTGCGCGAGGCCCTGCAGCGCCTCGCCAGGGCGTAGGTCGGGGCAGGGACGGGGCCGGACGTGCGCGAGGAGCTGCTGTCGGCGGACCGTGGTCCGGATCCCGAGGAGGAGGTGGTGGAGGGCGGCCTCCGACCTCGCAGCCTCGACGACTTCGTGGGCCAGGCCGAGTTGAAGGGCCACCTCCGGGTCATGCTCGAAGCCGCCCGGCGTCGGGGCCAGGCCGCCGACCACTTCCTGTTCGCCGGTCCACCCGGGCTCGGCAAGACGACGCTGGCCCACATCGTGGCCACCGAGATGCAGGCCGAGCTGCACGTGACCTCCGGACCGGCCCTCGAGCGGGCCGGCGACCTGGCGGCCATCCTCACCAAGTTGGAGCCCGGTGACGTCCTGTTCATCGACGAGATCCACCGGCTGGCCCGGGCCGTCGAGGAGGTCCTCTACCCGGCCATGGAGGACTTCGAGCTGGACATCGTCCTCGGCAAGGGTCCGGCGGCCCGGTCGATCCGCCTGGAACTGCCCCGGTTCACCCTGGTCGGGGCGACGACCCGCACGGGCCTCATCACCGGCCCGCTCCGGGACCGCTTCGGCCTGACGGCCCGGCTGGACTACTACGAGACCGCCGATCTCCGGTCCATCGTGACCCGGGCCGCCGGGATCCTCGAGGTGGACCTGGACGGCGAGGGGGCCGGTGAGATCGCCCGCCGCTCGCGCGGCACGCCCAGGATCGGCAACCGCCTCCTCCGCCAGGTCCGGGACTTCGCCCAGGTGGAACGCTCCGGCCGGGTCGACGGCGAGGTGGCCCGTGACGGGCTGGCCTTCTTCGGGGTGGACGACCTCGGCCTGGACAAGCCCTCCCGGGAGATCCTCTCGGCGCTCTGCCGCCGGTTCTCCGGTGGACCGGTGGGCCTCAAGACGCTGTCCATCAGCGTGAGCGAGCCCGAGGACACCGTCGAGGACGTCTACGAGCCGTTCCTGATCCAGCAGGGCCTGCTCATCCGGACCCCCCAGGGTCGGGTGGCCACCCCGGCGGCCTACGCCCACCTGGGCGTGGAGCCCCCGACCGGCTGAGCCGGGGCCCGACGCCGGCTTCCTAGGCTGGCCGACCCATGGGGCCGGACGACTTCGACTACGACCTGCCGGCGGCGGCCATCGCCCAGGAACCGTTGGGGGACCGGCCGGCGGCTCGACTCCTGGACGCCACCGGCGACGGGGTGGCCCACCGGACGGTGCGCGACCTGCCGTCGCTGCTGGGGCCCGGTGACGTGCTGGTCGTCAACGACACCAGGGTCCTTCCGGCCCGACTCCGACTCAGGCGGCCTACCGGTGGGGCCGCCGAGGTGCTGCTGCTGCATCCTCTCGACGGGTCCTCCGACGGGGCCCTCGACGCGGCCCTCGACGCGGCGGCCGACGGTCGGTCGGGATCGGTGGTCCGGTGGGAGGCACTGGTCCGTCCGAGCCGGCGGCTGCCGCCGGGCACCATGTTGCCGGCCGGTGACGACCTGGTGGTCGAGGTGGGCGTCGACCTGGGTGACGGGCGTCGCCACGTGACCCTGACGACCCCGGAGGGGAACCTGTCGGCCGCACTGGAACGCCACGGCGAGATGCCGCTGCCGCCCTACATCGAGGGCGGGCTGGCCGACCCCGAGCGCTACCAGACGGTGTACAGCGACCGGCCGGCCTCGGCGGCCGCCCCGACGGCCGGCCTGCACCTGACCGACGAGGTGCTCGACGGCTGCCGGGACGCCGGTGCCCGTGTCGAACGCCTCGAGCTGGTGGTCGGCCTGGACACCTTCCGGCCGGTGGCCGTGGACGACCTGGACGACCACCGGATGCACAGCGAGCGCTACCGGGTCGACCCCGGCGTCCTGGAGGCCTGCCGGGACGCCCGACGGGACGGCGGACGGGTGGTGGCCGTCGGGACCACCACGGTCCGGGCACTGGAGTCGGCCGCCCGGTTCGGTCCCGACGGATCGACCGAGCTGTTCATCCGGCCCCCCTTCCAGTTCGCGGTGGTCGACCTCCTGATGACGAACTTCCACCTCCCGCGCTCCACCCTGCTGGTCATGCTGGAGGCGTTCACCGGGCCGCGGTGGCGAGCCTGGTACGACGAGGCGCTGTCCGCCGGCTACCGCTTCCTGTCCTTCGGCGACGCCATGCTGGTGGCTCCCGACGACGGAAGGGGCGGGCGACGATGAGGGCCGAGTTCACCGCCACGGCGGTCGACGGGGGAGCGCGCTCCGGCACCGTCCGCCTGGCCGGTGGGACCTTCCGGACGCCCTGCTTCATGCCGGTGGGCACCCGGGGAGCGGTCCGGCACCTCTCGTCGCTGGACCTGGCCGACCTGGGGGCCGAGGTGGTGCTGGGCAACACGTACCACCTGATGCTGCGTCCGGGAGCCGAGGTGGTCCGCGACCATGGCGGCCTGGCCGGCTTCACCGGGTGGGACGGCCTCACCCTCACCGATTCGGGTGGCTACCAGATCTTCTCGCTGCAACCGAAGGTCGACGATCAGGGGGCCACGTTCCGCTCGACCTACGACGGTTCCACCCACGTCCTGACCCCCGAGCGGGCCGCCGAGGTCCAGGCTGACCTGGGGGCTGACGTCCAGATGGTGCTGGACGTCTGTCCGGCACTGCCCGCACCCGAAGGTGAGCTCCGTGCCGCAGTGGAGCGGACCGCGGCATGGGCGGCCCGGGGGAGGGCGGCCTTCCTGGGGCATCGGGATGCCGCCGACCGGCAGAGCCAGTTCGGGATCGTGCAGGGCGGGACCGACGTCGACCTCCGGGTCGAGAGCGCCCAGCGGACCCTCGAGGTGGGTTTCGACGGCTACGCGGTGGGTGGGCTGAGCGTGGGGGAGACGCGCCACGAGATGCTCCAACCGTTGGCCGCGGTGACCGCCCTGCTACCCGTCGACCAGCCGCGGTACTTCATGGGCCTCGGCGACCCGGCGGGACTGGTCGAGGTGGTGGCCGCCGGCATCGACATGTTCGACTGCGTGCTGCCCACCCGGCACGCCCGGCACGGTGGCGTGCTGACCTCGGCCGGGCGGTTGAACCTTCGCAATGCCCGGTTCGCCACCGACGACTCGCCGCTGGATCCGGCCTTTCCGGCCAGCCCGGCCGGACGGTGGTCGAGGTCCTACCTCCGCCACCTCCTGATGACCGACGAGCCCACGGCCGGTCGGCTCCTGACGCTGCACAACCTGGCCTGGTTGCTGGACTTCGTGGACCGCCTCCGGGCGTCCATCGGGGCCGGGACGTTCGAGTCGTTCCGGCAGGAGACGCTGGCCGTCTGGGGTTGATCCCCGGCGGCTCCCCGCCCGGGGGACCTGCCGGGGCGCCGGCAGTCCGGCGTAGGCTCTCCGGGTCCGTCGGCGACCACGGGTTCCTCCGAACCCCGTGCGCCCATCACCCCTCCCAGGAGCATCCCCGTGGCCGGTTTCATCCCCCTGATCCTCATCTTCGGTCTCATGTACGTCCTCATGATCCGACCGCAGCAGCGCAAGGTGAAGGAGCAGCAGGCCCTCGTGGCCTCCGTCTCGTCCGGTGACGAGGTGGTGCTGAGCTCGGGCATCTTCGGGCGGGTCAACGAGGTCGACGCCGACGACCCCAACGTGTTGTGGATCGAGGTGTACGCCGGCGTGGAGCTGAAGGTCCTGCGGACCGCCGTGGACCGCCGGTTCAACGAGCCTGCACCGGCCGACGACGCGCCGGACGCCGGTGGCGACGACGCCGACGAGGCCTGAACCAACGGTAGATCGACCCGAACCGTCCCATGCCCCGTCGTCAACTGGTCCTGCTGATCGGGATCGTCTCGTTGAGCGTCCTGGCTTCGGTCATGACCGTGGTGTGGCGCAACGAACCCCTGCTGGGCCTGGACCTGCAGGGCGGGGTGTCGGTGCGGCTGGCGGCCACCGAGCCGGCTACCGAGGAGATGCTCGACCAGGCCGTCTCGATCATCCGCGACCGGGTCGACGGCCTCGGGGTGGCCGAGCCGGAGATCTCCCGCACCGGGACCGGCGTGATGGTCTCGCTGCCCGGGGTCGACGACCAGGAGCGGGCCCTGGCCCTGGTGGGGACGACCGCTGAGCTGCGCTTCCGGCCGGTGTGCGGCATCGGCGTGGCCTCCCTGCCCGAGGGGCCGGCCACCGGTTCGTCGTCGGGTGCCTTCGCCGCCTGTTCGGAGGTGGATTCCGGAGCCGTGGTGCCGGCCATCGGACCCGACGGCCAGACCTCTCCGGAGGACGACGTGGCCGGGGACTTCGTGGTGCTCGGGTCGCGTGCGGGCGCCGGTGGCCAGCGCTACCTGCTGGGGCCGTCGGTCCTGACCGGTGAGGCCATCGCCGATGCCAGTCCGTTGTTCATCGACTACGAGTGGCAGGTCGGCCTGGACCTCCACCAGGGCCTGGTCGGCGTGGACGGCTTCAACGCCGTCGCCGCCCGGTGCTTCGCCAGTGACCCGAGCTGCCCCCGGGTGGAGGGTTCGCCCAACGGTCGGCTGGCCATCGTGCTGGACGGCCAGGTGGTGACCGCCCCGTCCATCCGGGCGCCCCAGTTCCAGCACGACGCCATCCTCATCTCCGGGGGGTTCGAGAAGGCCGAGGCCGACGACGTGTCCCTCGCCCTGCGCTACGGCGCCCTGCCCGTCGAGTTGGAACCCGAGAACACCCGGGTGGTGTCGGCCACCATCGGCGAGGACTCACTGCGGGCCGGCGTGGTGGCCGGTCTGGTCGGCCTGCTGCTGGTCGCCCTGTTCATCGTGGGCTACTACCGGATCCTCGGCCTGGTGGCCCTGGCCAGCCTGGCCATCTCCGGTGCCCTGCTGTGGGCGATCGTCGCCCACCTGGGGACCCAGTCGGGCCTGGCCCTGACCCTGGCCGGCGTCACCGGCCTGATCGTCGCCATCGGCGTCTCGGTGGACTCCAACGTCGTCTACTTCGAGCACCTCAAGGAGGACGTTCGTGATGGCCGGACGGCCCGGTCGTCGGTGGACCGGGCCTTCCCGATCGCCTTCTCGACCATCGTCAAGGCCGACGTGGCCTCGCTCATCGGCGCGGGCCTGCTCTGGGCGTTGACGGTCGGTGCGGTCCGGGGCTTCGCCCTCTACCTCGGGCTGGCCACCATCCTCGACCTGGTGGCCACCTACTTCTTCATGGGGCCGATGGTCCGACTGCTGGCCGGCACCCGTTGGTTCGCCGAGCATCCCGAACGGTTCGGACTGCCCGCATCGGGCGCCGTGCCGCCCCGTCGGGGAACCACCGCGGAGGTCGGGGCATGAAGACCCTGCGGGCCCTGTACCGGGGCGAGTCGCCCATCGACTTCCCGGCCCTGTGGCGGCTGGCCGTCATGGGCTCGGCGGCCATCGTCGTGGTCGGCCTGTTGTCCTTCGCCATCCTGGGCCTGAACCTGGGCCTGGACTTCGAGGGTGGTACGTCGTACGAGGTGCGGGCGCCCGGAGCTTCGGTCACCGAGGCCCGCGACATGATGGCCGACCTCGGTGCGCCCGAGGCCCGTATCCAGCTGGTCGACGACGACATCGTCCTGATCCGGTCCGACGTGCAGGACCCGGCCCGGGCTGCCGAGATCCGTGATGGCCTGGGCGACGGGCTGGGACCGGTGGTGGCCTTCGAGCAGGTCGGGCCCACGTGGGGCGAGGAGGTCACCGACAAGGCGGTGACCGCCCTGATCGTGTTCTTCATCGTGGTGGCCCTGTACATCGCGGTCCGCCTCGAGTGGAAGATGGCCCTCGGTGCCCTGGTCGCCGTGGCCCACGACATCGTGCTCAGCGTCGGCGTCTACTCGGTGTTCCGATTCGAGATCACCCCGGCGACCGTCATCGCCTTCCTGACCATCATGGGCTACTCGCTCTACGACACGATCGTCGTCTACGACAAGGTGCGCGAGGTCGTGGGTCGCCTGGGGGCCACCGAGCGCTACACCTACTCCGAACTCATGAACCTGGCGCTGAACCGGGTGGCCATGCGGTCCATCAACACCAGCATCACCTCGGCCATCCCCGTCCTGTCGATGCTGCTGGTCGGATCGGTGGCCATGGGAGCGGCAACCCTGCGCGAGTTTGCCGTGGCCCTGCTGGTGGGCATCTTCGTCGGCTCCTACTCGTCGCTGTTCCTGGCCTCGTCGCTGGTCGCGGTGCTCAAGGAGCGCGAGGAACGGTGGCGCCTGATCGGCGACAAGGTCCGTGGTCGGCTGGCCGATGGTTCGACGACCCGCACGCGGACCATCGAGCGCAGCGACGTGGTGGGGGCCGACACCCGGGCCGCTGAGCGTCGGGCACCCGGCGGCGGACCGGCCAAGCGGCGCCCGACCATGAACGCCCCGTCGGGCGGTGGCGTGCCGCCGCGTCCGCGCAAGAAGAAGCGCTGACCCGCACTCCGGGTCCCAGAGGCGGCCCCACAGGCCTCCACGACTACCGTGGAGGCATGGCGACCATGACCCGGGTGCTCCCGTGGCGTCGCCGACCCCGCGAGGTGGTCGACGAG
The DNA here is from genome assembly GCA_964456295.1 of uncultured Candidatus Nemicrothrix sp. GTDB lineage: Bacteria > Actinomycetota > Acidimicrobiia > Acidimicrobiales > MedAcidi-G1 > UBA9410. Next base: position 12,209 of record CAYWBE010000009.1, on the reverse strand, counting down.
ACCTCGGCCCTGCTGACCGAGTTCCGAGCCCACCACCGTAGGGCGGACACGACGATGATCGAGCGGGCCTACCAGGTGGCGCTGGCCGCCCACGCCGGCCAGACCCGCAAGTCCGGCGAGCCGTACATCCACCATCCGCTGTCGGTGGCCACCATCGTGGCCCGGCAGGGGTTGGACGACGTGACGGTGGCTGCCGCCCTGCTGCACGACGCCGTCGAGGACACCTCGATCTCGCTGGACGACCTCGAGCGGGACTTCGGTACGGACGTCAGGCTCATCGTGGACGGCGTGACCAAGTTGGACCGCCTCCACTTCGACACCCGGGAGGACCAGCAGGCGGCCAGCGTCCGCAAGATGCTGGTCGCCCTGGCCAAGGACCTCCGGGTGCTGATCATCAAGTTGGCCGACCGGCTCCACAACATGCGGACCCTGGCCGCCCTGCCCGAGCACAAGCAGGAGCGGGTGGCCCAGGAGACGCTGGACATCTACGCCCCGCTGGCCAACCGGCTGGGCATGCAGGAGGTCAAGGACCAGCTCGAGGACCTTGCGCTGGCCACCCTCCACCCGAAGCGCTACAGCCAGATCGACCAGATGGTCCAGGACCGGTCGCCCGAGCGCGACCTCTACCTGGCCCAGTTGATCGGCGAGGTGGAGGGCCGCCTCGGTGAGCTGGGCATCACCGGCGACGTGGACGGTCGACCCAAGCAGCTCTGGAGCATCTACGAGAAGATGATCGTGAAGGGGCGGACCTTCGATGAGATCCACGACCTGGTCGGGGTGCGGGTCATCGTGGACAACGTGCGCGACTGCTACGCCGCGCTGGGCACCATCCACGCCACCTGGAAGCCGGTGCAGGGCCGCTTCAAGGACTACGTGGCCATGCCCAAGTTCAACCTGTACCAGTCGCTGCACACCACGGTCGTCGGTCCCCAGGGCAAGCAGGTGGAGTTCCAGATGCGGACCCGGGAGATGCATGCCCGGGCCGAGCACGGCGTGGCCGCCCACTGGGACTACAAGGCCCAGTCGCCGAGCGACGAGATGGCCTGGTTGGGCCGGATCGTGGAGTGGCAGGGCGAGACCGAGGATCCGGGCACCTTCATGGCCAACCTGAAGACCGACCTGGAGCTGGACGAGGTCTACGTCTTCACGCCCAAGGGGCGGGTGGTAACCCTGCCGTTGGGCGCCACGATGGTGGACTTCGCCTACGCCATCCACACCGACGTCGGGCACTCCTGCGTGGGCGCCAAGGTGGGGGGCCGCCTCGTCCCACTGGAGACGGGGCTGGTCACCGGCGACACCGTCGAGGTGGTGACCTCCCGTCAACCCGGGGCCGGACCCAGCCGGGACTGGTTGCAGTTCGTGGTCACCCACCGGGCGTCCAGCAAGATCAAGCACTGGTACTCCCAGGAGCGGCGCACCGAGGCCATCGACGCCGGCCACGAGGAACTCACCAACGAGCTCCGGCGGGCCGGGCTCCCCATCCGCGAGGTCCTGGAAGGTCCGGAACTGGCCGAGGTGGCGGCGACGATGAACTACAACGAGCCCGACACGCTGTACGCGGCGGTCGGCGAGCACCACGTGTCGGCACGGTCGCTGGTCGGTCGGGTGGCCCGCCTCCTCCAGCCCGAGGAGGACGACGGCATCGCCGTCATCCCGATCAAGACCCGCCGACCCCGGAGGGACCCCGACCGGGTGGGCGTCCACGTGGAGGGCCTCGACGACATGCTGGTGCGCCTGTCGCGGTGCTGCACCCCGGTCCCGCCCGACGAGATCATGGGGTTCGTGACCCGGGGACGCGGGGTCAGCGTGCACCGGGCGGACTGCGCGAACGCCGTGTCGCTCATGGCCCAGCAGGGCGACCGGTTGATCGACGTGGACTGGGACGGTGAGACCGCCGGGCACTTCGTGGTCTCGGTGGTGCTCAAGGCCCTGGACCGGCCGGGCCTGCTGCGGGACATCACCGGCGTGCTGGCCGATCACCACGTCAACGTGTTGTCGACCGCCACGTCGACCAGTGGTACCGACCGGGTGGCCACCATGCGGTTCGACTTCGAGCTCGGGGACCCGACCCACCTCGAGACCCTCCTACGCATGCTGCGCCGCGTCGACTCGGTGTACGACGTGCACCGGGCCATCCAGGGCGCTCCCGAAGCCGCCGACGACCGCGCCGGCCCGGTGGACGGTCCGGACGGCGCCTGACCGCCCGATGTCCGGCGAGTGCCGGTTGGCCCGCCGGTAGCCTCCATCACCGTGTCCGACCACGTCTTCCGCGCCCCGAAGGGCACCCGTGACATCCTCTGGCCCGACTCGGCCCGATGGCGGGCCCTGATCGAGGTGTTCGCCGATGTGGTCGGCTCCGCGGGGTACCTCGAGGTCATCCCGCCGATGTTCGAGCACGTCGAGGTGTTCCAGCGACTGGGCGAGGCCACCGACGTGGTCCGCAAGGAGATGTACGCCTTCGAGGACAAGGGCGGCCGCACCATCGCCCTGCGGCCCGAGCAGACCGCGTCGGTGGTCCGCGGGTTCGCCGAGCACCGGCCGGCCCTGCCGTACAAGGCCTGGTACGCCGGCCCCAACTTCCGCTACGAGCGGGCCCAGAAGGGCCGGTTCCGCCAGTTCGACCAGGTGGGCGTTGAGGCCCTGGGGCCGACCGATCCCCACCTGGACGCCGAGGTCATCGCCCTGGCCTGGCGCTTCTACGAGCGCCTGGGACTCCGGCGGGTGACCCTGCTGTTGAACTCGCTGGGCAGCGCGGCCGACCGGGCCGGGTACGTCGAGGCGCTGCGCGCCCACTTCGCGGCCGACCGGGACGCCCTCAGCGAGGAGTCACGGGCCACGCTGGAGGCCAATCCGCTCCGGGTGCTGGATTCCCGACGCGAGGCCGACGCTCCGCTGATCGCTGCGGCACCCCGCATGCTGGACCACCTGTCCGACGACGCGGCGGCCCACTTCGCCGGCGTGACCGGCGCGCTGGACGCCGTCGGCGTGCCCTACACCATCTCGCCCCGGCTGGTCCGCGGCCTCGACTACTACGTGCGCACCACCTTCGAGTTCGCGGCAGAGGCGCTGGACGCCGCGCAGAACGCGGTGGGCGGCGGCGGTCGCTACGACGGCCTGGCCGCTGACCTCGGCGCACCGGAGACGCCGGGGGTGGGGTTCGCCCTCGGGGTGGACCGGACCCTGCTGGCCTGTGACGCCGAAGGCGTGTTCGAGGCGCCGTCGGCGGCCGTCGACGTGTTCGTGGTGGATGCCACGGGCGGCGACGAGGCGGTGGTGCTGGTCGAGATGGTCCGCGCCGCCGGCCTGCGGGCCGACCGGGCGTGGGACGGACGTTCGATGAAGGCCCAGATGAAGGCCGCTGACCGGAGCGCTGCGGCGCTGGCGGTCATCGTGGGCGACGACGAGAAGGCATCCGGCACGGTGACCGTGCGGGACCTCCGGAGTGACGGCGGGCAGGAGACCGTCACCCGGGACCAGATGATCCAGACCCTGCGAGCGAGGCTGCGTTGACCGACTACTCCACCTCCATGCGGACCGACCGCTGCGGCGACCTCCGGGTCGACGACGTCGGCCGCACCGTGACCCTCTGCGGCTGGGTCGACCGTCGCCGTGAGCACGGCGAGCACCTGGCCTTCATCGACCTCCGGGACCGATCCGGGGTGGTCCAGCTGGTGGTCGACGGTGCCCACGACCTGCGCAGCGAGTACGTGCTGCAGGTGACCGGCGCGGTGCGCGAGCGTCCTGCGGACACGGCCAACGATTCCCTGGCCACCGGTGCCGTGGAGATCGACGCGACCGAGGTGACCGTGCTGTCGGCTGCCGAGCCGCCACCCTTCCCCCTGGACGAGCGGACCGATGTCGACGAGGTGCTGCGCCTGCGGCACCGCTACGTCGACCTGCGCCGTCCCCGCCTCCAGCGGAACCTGGAGGTCCGGGCCCGGGTCAACAGCGCCGTGCGGGGCGCCATGGAGGAGCAGGGCTTCGTCGAGGTCGAGACGCCCATGCTCATCGCCAGCACGCCGGAGGGGGCCCGTGACTTCGTGGTCCCGTCGCGCAAGGAGCCCGGGTCGTTCTACGCCCTTCCGCAGAGCCCGCAGATCTTCAAGCAGTTGTGCATGGTCGGCGGGGTCGATCGCTACTACCAGATCGCCCGGTGCCTGCGGGACGAAGACCTCCGGGCCGACCGGCAGTTCGAGTTCATGCAGTTGGACGCCGAGGCCAGTTTCGTGTCCCAGGAGGACGTCCTGGCGTTCATCTCCCATGCCGTGTCGGCTGCCGCCGAGGCGGTGACCGGCGAGCGGCCGGGAGAGATCCCGAGGATGTCGTGGCACGAGGCCCAGGAACGGTTCGGTTCGGACAAGCCCGACGTCCGCTTCGGTATGGAGCTCGTCGAGTTGACCGAGGTGTTCGACGGAACCGAGTTCCGTGCCTTCCAGGCGTCGTGCGTGAAGGGCATCCGGGTGCCCGGTGGTGCCGATGCCTCGCGCAACCGCCTCGACGACCTGACCGAGCAGTGCAAGCGGTGGGGGGCCAAGGGCCTGGTGTGGATGCGGGTCACCGACGATGGCCTCGACTCGCCGGTGGCCAAGTTCCTGACCGACGACGAGAAGGCTGCGCTGGCCGCCACGCTGGGTGCCGAGGTGGGTGACCTGCTGCTGCTGGTGGCCGACGAGCGCCGGGCGGTGCGCCACGTCCTGGGCCTGCTGCGCCTCGAATTGGGGCGTCCCCCGGTGACCGAGGGCGGGCTGCACTTCCTGTGGGTGGTCGACTTCCCGCTGTTCGAGGGAATGGACGAGGCCGGCAACCCCATTCCGGCCCACCATCCGTTCACCATGCCCCACGTCGAGGACCTCGAGGCCCTGGATCGGGGCGACCTGCTCGACGTCCGGTCGCAGGCCTACGACCTGGTGCTGAACGGCTGGGAGCTGGGCTCGGGCAGCGTGCGGATCCACCGGGGCGACGTCCAGGAGAAGATCTTCTCCATTCTGGGCATCGGTGCCGACGAGGCGCACGCCAAGTTCGGATTCCTGCTGGACGCCTTCCGGTACGGCGCGCCGCCCCACGCCGGCTTCGCCTTCGGCCTGGACCGCCTGACGGCCATCCTGGCCGGCGAGGAGAACATCCGGGAGGTCATCGCCTACCCGAAGACCCAGTCGGGCGCCGATCCCCTGACCAGCGCCCCGACCCCCATCGACGACCGGCACCTCGAGGAGCTCGGGCTGCGCGTCCTGCCGCCCGTCGAGTAGGCCTGCCGCCCCCCGGTGAGGGGGTACCGTCCGGACGTGTCCGGGGACCTCTTCGCCAGTGCGGCGACCGAACGCCTGGCCCGCCGGGCGCCGCTGGCCGACCGCCTGCGGCCCACCCGGCTGGACGACGTCGTCGGCCAGGAGCACCTGCTGGGGCCCGGTCGTCCCCTTCGTCGCCTCATCGAGGCCGACCGGTTGTCGTCGGTCGTGCTGTGGGGCCCGCCGGGAACGGGGAAGACCTCGGTGGCCCGACTCATCGCCCGGGTCACCGCCCAGGAGTTCACCGAACTCTCGGCGGTCAACGCCAGCGTGAAGGACGTCCGGGAGTTGGTGGCCGCCGCCCAGGCCCGATTGGGCGAGCGGGACGTGGGCACCATCCTGTTCCTCGACGAGGTCCACCGGTTCAACAAGGCCCAGCAGGATGCCCTCCTGCCGTCGGTGGAGTCGGGCCTGCTGGTGCTCATCGGGGCCACCACCGAGAACCCGTTCTTCGAGGTGAACGCCCCGCTGCTGTCGCGCTCGACCCTGTTCCGGCTGGAGCCGTTGGGCCCCGCGGCGCTGCGACGCCTCCTGGAGCGGGGGCTGGACGTGGAGGCCGTCGAGGCCGACGAGGATGCGTTGGACCTGCTGGTGGACCGGGCGGCCGGGGACGGCCGACACGGCCTGACCAGCCTGGAGGTGGCCGCCGCCCTGGCCGCCGGTCGTCTGGCCGAGGAGCCGTCCGCCGACGGCGCCCGGCCCCGGGTGACGCTGGCCGACGCCGAGGCCGCGTTGGGCACCAAGGCCCTGCGGTACGGCCGCGACGCCCACTACGACGTCATCAGCGCCTTCATCAAGAGCATCCGGGGCTCGGACCCCGACGCCGGCCTCTACTGGCTGGCCCGGATGCTCGACGCCGGCGAGGACGCCCGGTTCATCGCCCGTCGGCTGGTCATCCTGGCCAGCGAGGACGTCGGCATGGCCGACCCGATGGGCCTGGTGGTGGCCGACGCGGCGGCCCGGGCCGTCGAGTTCGTGGGGCTTCCGGAGGCCAGGCTGAACCTGGCCCAGGCCGTGGTCCACCTGGCCACCGCCCCCAAGTCGAACCGGGTGACCACCGCCCTGGGGGCCGCCGAGGGCGACGCCCGGGCGGCGGGCACCGGCGAGGTGCCCATGCACCTGCGCGACGCCCACTACCGGGGGGCGGCCCAACTCGGCCACGGCGAGGGCTACGACTATCCCCACGACCATCCCGGGGGCTGGGTAGACCAGCGGCACCGCCCATCCGAGGTGGAGGGGCGGCGCTACTACGATCCCTCGCCACACGGCTTCGAGGGCGAGGTCGCCCGACGGATGCGGTCCACGCCCCGGCCTGACACGGATTCCGGGTCGGGCGCCGGGATGGAATCCGGGATGAATGCCGAGGAGGATGTCGATGATGGTGGATGACCCGACGGGTGGGGCCCGGACGCGACGGGAGGGCACGGGCTGATGCGGAGGCGCCTGTTCTGGCTGGTCGGAGGATGGCTGGTCGGCACCCTGTCGGCGGCATGGCTCCGTCGGAGGGTCCGCCAGGGGGTACGGCAGTACGCGCCGGCACGGCTCCGCCACGAGGTCGCGGATCGCACCTCGGCCGTCGTGGACGGTGTCCGGCGCATCGCCGGGGAGGTGGCCGCCGCGGGACGCGACGGGGGTGAGGGATCCCGGCGCGTCGGAGACCCGTACGCCCACGGCCCCGACCATCGGCACCGCCGTCCGGTCCGGTCGGTTCCCGGGGACCGCTGAGCCGGACCACCGAACCGGTTCGGGTCGGACGGGTCCACCGACGGTGGACCGGCCTCCCTAGGCTGGGTCGATCATGAGTGCCACGCCCGACACCCTGCTCACCGCGGCCGGCGTCCGTCGCGCCTTCGTCGACTTCTTCGCAGCCAACGGCCACCACCACGAGGCGTCGGGCAGCCTGATCCCGCACGACCCCACGCTGCTGTTCACGGTGGCCGGGATGGTGCCCTTCAAGCCGTACTTCGTGGGCGAGCAGCCCGCGCCGTGGCCCCGGGCCGTCACCGTCCAGAAGTGCGTCCGGGCCGGCGGCAAGCACAACGACCTGGACGAGGTGGGCCGGACCAGCCGCCACCTCACGTTCTTCGAGATGATGGGCAACTTCAGCTTCGGCGACTACTTCAAGTCCGAGGCCTGCGCCTTCGCCTGGGAGTTCGTGACGGCCAACCTGGGTCTCGACCCGGAGCGGCTGTGGATCACCGTCCACGTCAGCGATGACGAGGCCGAGGCCATCTGGCGCGACGAGGTGGGGGTGCCCGCCGAGCGCATCCAGCGCCTGGACGAGGACAACTACTGGCGGATGGCCGACACCGGACCGTGTGGCCCGTGTTCGGAGATCTTCTGGGACAAGGGGCCGGCCTTCGGCGATGACGGCGGTCCGGCCCACGGCGACGACGAGCGGTTCATCGAGATCTGGAACCTCGTGTTCATGCAGTTCGAGCAGCACGACGACGGTTCGATGACCGAACTGCCCGCCCCGTCGATCGACACCGGTGCCGGCCTGGAGCGGATCCTCAGCGTGCTGGGTGGGGTGGACTCGGTGTGGGAGACCGACGAGTTCAGCCGCCTGCTGGACCGCATCGGCCAGCTCAGCGGCGTGCCCAACGGGTCGTCGGACCGGACCGACGTGTCCCAGCGGATCCTCGCCGACCATGCCCGCTCGTCGACCTTCCTGATCAGCGACGGGGTGTTCCCCAGCAACGAGGACCGTGGCTATGTCCTGCGACGGATCATCCGACGGGCCGTGCGCCACGCCTGGCTGCTGGGCGTCGAGGACCCGATCATGCCCGAGCTGGTCGACGCCGTGGTCTCGATCATGGGTCCCGACTACCCGGAACTGGTGGGCAACCACGCCTTCGTGCGCGACGTGCTGGACCGGGAGGAGCGGCGGTTCCGCGAGACGCTGCGCACCGGATCGGTGATCCTGGACGAGGCCCTGGACGGGCTGGACGAGGGCGGTCGCCTCGACGGCGACGTGGCCTTCAAGCTGCACGACACCTACGGGTTCCCGCTGGAGCTGACCGAGGAGATCACCGCCGAGCGTGGGTTGGGGGTCGACCTCGAGGGCTTCCGGGCCGCCATGGCCGACCAGCAGGACCGGGCCCGGGCGGCCCGCCGGGATGCCGGCGGGGCCGCGTCCACCGGTGACCTGCGGGGCATCCTGGAGGCGCACGGGACCACCGAGTTCGTGGGCCGCGAGGTCGACGAGGCCACGGCGACCGTCCTGTACGCCGACGGGGACGTGGTGGTCCTGGATCGCACGCCGTTCTACGCCGAGTCGGGCGGCCAGATCGGCGATACCGGCACGCTGGCCGCCGAGGGGGTCACCCTCCGGGTGGTGGACACCACCCTCGCCCTGGACGGCCTCCACCAGCACCGGGTCGAGACCGATGGCGATGCGTCGGTCGGCTACCGGCTGACGCCGGGCCAGGAGGTCCGGGCGACCATCGACGCCGACCGGCGGTCGGCCATCCGCCGCAACCACACCGGGACCCACCTCCTGCACTCCGCCCTGCGACGGGTCCTGGGCGACCACGTCAAGCAGCAGGGCTCCCACGTCGGGCCTGACCGGCTGCGGTTCGACTTCAGCCACTTCGAGGCGTTGACCCCCGAACAGGTGGTCGCCGTCGAGGACCTGGCCAACGCCGACATCCTGGCCAACCCCTCGTGTCGGCACTACGAGGCCACCCGGGACGAGGCCGAGGCGGCCGGGGCGATCGCCTTCTTCGGCGACAAGTACGGCGACACCGTCCGCGTCCTGGAGGCCGGGCCGTACTCCACCGAGTTGTGCGGGGGCACCCACGTGGCCGCCCTGGGCGACATCGGCCCCATCAAGATCGTGGCCGAGGGTTCCATCGGGTCCAACATCCGTCGGATCGAGGCGGTGACCGGAACCGCCCCCATCGACCGACTGCGGTCGGCCGAGGCGGTGCTGGACCGTGCCGCATCGATGGTCGGGGTGCCGGTGGACGACGTGCTGGACGGCATCGAGAAGCGCCTGGCCGAGGTCCGTGCACTCCGGGGCGAGCTGGACGGCCTGCGCACCCGGGTCGCCCTGGGTCGGGCCGACGAACTGGCGGCCACCGCAGTCGATGGGGTGGTGGTGGCCGTCGTGGACGGCATCGACCGGGACGGTCTGCGCCAGCTGGCCATGGCCGTACGCGACCGGGACGGGGTGCGGGCCGCCGTGCTGGGCGCCGCCCCCGACGGCGGGGGGGCCGCGCTGGTGGCCGCCGTGGCGCCCGACAGCGGACTGGATGCCGGCGTGCTGGGCGCCGACGCGGCCAGGACCATCGGGGGTGGGGGGCGCCCCAACCCCGAGGTGACCGCGGTCGGGGGCAAGGCGCCCGAGCACCTCGCCGAGGCCCTCGAGCAGGCACGGGCGGCAGCCCAGGCCGGCTGAGTCCGATGCGGGCCCTCGGCCTGGACCTCGGCTCCAAGCGGATCGGGGTGGCGGTCAGTGACGGCGACGGGCGGGTGGCGACGCCCATCGAGGTCGTGGGGCGCACCGGCGACCGACCGGCCGAGCACCGCACCCTGGCCGACCTGGCCGAGGAGTGGGAGGTCGAGGTGGTGGTGGTGGGGATCCCCTACTCACTGGACGGGTCGATCGGCCCCATGGCCCGGGCCATGGCCGCCGAGGCCCGTGAACTGGAACGGGTGCTGGGTGCCCGGCCGGGGGTTCCCGTCGAGACCTACGATGAACGCCTGACCACCGTGACCGCCGAGCGGGCCCTCCGCGAGCAGGACCTCCGGGCCCCGGAGCGCCGGAAGGTGGTCGACATGGTGGCCGCCGCGGTGATGCTCCAGGCGTGGCTGGACGCCCGCCGGGAGGACCACCGTTGAACGACCGGTCGATGGACACGGGACCCCGCCCGGACGTCCGCTGGGTCCGGCACCGGCCGGTGTTCGGGCCGCTTCCCCGGTGGGGGCTGGTGGTCGCCCTGGTGGCCCTCGCCCTGGTCGTGGGCTACCGGCTGTTCCTCGGGTGGGTGGACGACCAGCTGACGCCGGACGACCTGCCCGGCGATGACGTGGAGTTCACCATCGTCGAGGGCTGGTCGACCAACGACGTGGTGGTCTCGTTGGGCGACGCCGGGGTGATCGACAATCCGGCCATGTTCCGGCAGTGGATGCGGTGTCCGTCGGCGATCCGCTGGCTCCTGGACTGCCCGGCCGACGTGGAGTACTCGTTCCAGGCCGGCGACTACGTCCTCCGGGAACACCTCGGGTTCGAGGCCGCGGTGACCCTGCTGGACGCCGGACCGCTACCCGAGGAGGTGATCCGGGTGACCGTGCCCGAGGGCCTCACCCTCGAGCAGACGGTGGCCCGCCTGATGCGCGAGATGCCGCTCTTCGACGAGGACGAGCTCCGGGCCGCACTGGTCAGCGACCGCCTCCGGTGGGAGCACGGCACCACCGAGCACCGCGACCGGGCGGTGGAGGGCTTGCTGTTCCCGGACACGTACCAGTTGGACGAGGCCACGGTGGCCGACGAACTGGGCCTGCTCCTGCGGATGCATCGACAGTTCCTGCGGGTGGTCGGGGAACTCGACCTGGTGGCCCGGGCGGCCGGGTTCGGCCTGAGCCCGTACGAGGTGGTGGTCCTGGCCTCCCTGATCGAGGAGGAGGCGCTGCTGGACGGGGATCGCCCCAAGATCAGCCGGGTCATCCACAACCGCCTGGCCTCGGGTTGGCGGCTGGGCATCGATGCCTCCAGTCGGTATGCGGTGGGCAAGACGGCCGGTGAGCCCATGACCACCGAGGACCTCTCGGTGGTGTCGCTGTGGAACACCCGGGTGGTGGTGGGCCTACCACCCACCCCCATCTCGGCTCCCGGTCGGGCTTCCCTGGAGGCGGCGTTGGCTCCCGTGCCGGGACCATGGCTGTACTACGTGAGGACCGACGAGGGCGGGGTGCCCGGAGCCCACACCTTCGCCACCACGGCCACCGAATTCGAGGCGGCGCGCCGGATCTGCGTGGACAAGGATCTGGGTTGTGGCTGATCCGACCCCGACCCCGACCCCGACTCCCGACGCGACCGGCGACCGTCGTCCTCCGGTGAGTGGGGCCACCCGGCTGGCCGCGGTGATCGGTGATCCCGTGCGGCACTCCCTCTCGCCGACCCTGATGGGGGCGGCGTTCGCCGAGACGGGCCTGGACTGGACCTACGTGGCCCTCGAGGTGGCCGAGGGTCAGGCCGGCCCGGCGCTGGACGGCATGCGGGCACTGGGGATCTCCGGACTGTCGGTCACCATGCCCCACAAGGCCGCGGTGGCTGCCGCGGTCGACCGGTGCACCGACGAGGCGGCGGCGCTCGGTGCCGTGAACTGCGTGGTGGCCCGGGGAGACCAGCTGGTGGGCCACAACACCGACGGTGGGGGCTTCCTGGATGGCCTGGCCCACGATGCGGGCATGGAGGTGGCTGGACGGTCGGTGGTCGTCCTGGGCGCCGGAGGAGCAGCAAGGGCCGTGGTGCTGGCCCTGGCCGGAGCCGGTGCCGCTGAGGTGGTGGTGGCCAACCGGACCCTGGAGCGGGCCGAGGTGGCCGCCGCCCTGGCCGGCTCGGTCGGTCGGGCCGTGGGGTTGTCGACCGGTTCCCCGGGGGGGCGGCCCGACGGGCCCCTGGCCGGGGCGCTGGCCGACGCGGACCTGGTGGTGAACGCCACCCCGGTGGGCATGGGCGACGCATCCGGGACGACCGTCGCCGACCTCCCGGTGGACCCGGCACTGGTCGGTCCCGGCGCGGTGGTCGTCGACCTCGTGTACCACCCGGCCGAGACGGCGCTGATGGCCGCCGTACGGGAACGGGGGATCGAGGCCCACGGTGGCCTCTCGATGCTCGTGGGCCAGGCGGCCCGTGCCTTCACCCTCTGGACGGGGGTCGAGGCACCGGTGGCGGCGATGCACGCCGCGGCCCGGTCC
>CAYWBE010000008.1:0-22523 GCA_964456295.1 uncultured Candidatus Nemicrothrix sp. | reverse complement strand
GCTCCAAGGCGGCCATGAAGCTCATCGCCCAGGCCGACGTGGTCCTGGCCCTGGGCACCCGCCTCGGCCCGTTCGGGACCCTGCCCCAGCACGGCATGGACTACTGGCCCAAGGACGCCAAGATCATCCAGGTCGACGCCGACCACAAGATGCTGGGCCTGGTCAAGAAGATCTCCGTCGGCATCTGTGGCGACGCCGGTGCGGCCGCCGTGGCCCTCACCGACCGCCTGGCCGACCGCACCCTGGCGTGCGACGCCAGCCGTGACGAGCGGGCCCAGCGCACCGCGGACGAGAAGGCGGCCTGGGAGACCGAGCTGGACGAGTGGACGCACGAGACCGACGACTTCAGCCTCGACATGATCGCCGAGGCCGACGGCGAGGAGGGCAGCTGGCTGCACCCCCGCCAGGTGCTGCGTGAACTCGAGAAGGCCATGCCGGCCCGGGCCATGGTGTCCACCGACATCGGCAACATCAACTCGGTGGCCAACAGCTACCTGCGCTTCGAGGAGCCCCGGTCGTTCTTCGCCCCGATGAGCTGGGGCAACTGCGGCTATGCCCTGCCCACCATGATCGGCGCCAAGGCTGCCGCTCCGGACCGGCCGGCCATCGCCTACGCGGGCGACGGCGCCTGGGCCATGTCCATGTCCGAGCTCATGACGGCCGTCCGCCACGACATCCCGGTCACCGCGGTGGTCTTCCACAACCGCCAGTGGGGCGCCGAGAAGAAGAACCAGGTCGACTTCTACGGCCACCGGTTCGTGGCCGGCGAGCTGGAGGGTGGCGAGAGCTACTCGGACATCGCGGTGGCCATGGGTGCCGAGGGCGTGCGGGTCGACCAGCTCGACCAGGTCGGCCCGGCCCTCACGGCGGCCATCGACGCCCAGATGAACGACGGGAAGACCACGGTCGTGGAGATCATGTGCACCAAGGAGCTGGGCGACCCGTTCCGCAAGGACGCCCTGTCCAAGCCGGTGCGCCACCTCGACAAGTACGCCGACTACGTCTGAACCGCTGATCTGATCCGATGGCCAGCATCGGCGACCTGCCCGAGCATCCCGACGCCGTCGTCGACGTCGCCGAGGCCTTCGGCTTCGCGTCGACGCTGAAGGTTCCGGCGTTCACCGACCGCGACGAGCACGTCCCGGAGGTCGACCCGGCCTACGTCTTCGATCCCGACGTCACCCTGGCCGTGCTGTCGGGCTTCGCCGGCAACCGTCGGGTCCTGGTCCAGGGATTCCACGGCACCGGCAAGACGACCCACGTCGAACAGGTGGCGGCCCGCCTGAATTGGCCGTGCGTGCGGGTCAACCTGGACGGCCACGTGACCCGGATGGACCTGGTGGGCCGTGACGCCGTGGTGGTGCGCGACGGGGCCCAGGTCACCGAGTTCCGCGAGGGCATCCTCCCGTGGGCCCTGCAACGCCCGTGTGCCCTGGTGTTCGACGAGTACGACGCCGGCCGGCCCGACGTCATGTTCGTCATCAACCGGGTACTGGAACGCGATGGCCGGTTCACCCTGCTGGACCAGAACCGGGTGCTCACCCCGCACCCGTCGTTCCGCCTGTTCGCCACGGCCAACACCGTCGGCCTGGGCAACCTCACCGGCCTCTACCAGGGCACCCAACTGCTGAACCACGCCCAGATCGACCGGTGGAACGTGGTCACCCGGCTGGACTACCTGGCCCCCGACGTGGAGGCCTCGATCGTGCTGGGCCGGGCACCGTTCCTGGCCGAGCGGCCCGACGGCGCGGCGCTGGTCGATTCGATGGTGGCGGTGGCCAACCTGACCCGGGCCGGGTTCGCGGCGGGCGACCTGTCCACCGTGATGTCGCCCCGCACGGTCATCAGCTGGGCCGAGAACCTCGAGGTGTTCGAGGACCCGGGCCGGGCCTTCCGACTGTCGTTCCTGAACAAGTGCGACGACGCCGAACGGTCGCTGGTGGCCGAGTACTTCCAGCGGGCCTTCGAGGTCGAACTGGACGACTCCATCTCCCACGGGTTCACCGATGGGGCCACCGGTGCCGGCCTCGACCACTGAGGCACGGGCACCCGGGGCACCCGGGGCCGGGACACGAGACGCCGGTACGGCCGATCCCCGGGCCCGCCGTCGGCTGCTGGAACGGCACGGGGCGGCCACCGTCCGGGCCGTCGGGGCGGCCCCGACGGCCGAGTTGCGGGGCCGTCGCCTCCGGGTGGATGGCCGGACCGTCGCCCTGGCCACCCCGTACCTGACGCCCGATCTGGGCGAGACGACCCTGGTCCGCAGCCGCGGGGTGGTCGACGCCCTGGGCGTCCTGCTGCGGCTCAGCGACCTGGACCTCCACGCGCGGCTCAGCCCCGAGGCCGTGGTGGCCCGCATCGTGTTCGACCTGTGCGAGCAGCTGCGGTGCGAGGCCCTGGTGCCCACCGAGCTGCCCGGCCTGCCGGGGCTGGCCGGGAACCTGGACCGGGCCTTCGACGCGTGGTGCCGACAGGCCCGGGCCGACCGGGTGGCCGACAGCGGCCTGGGCACGCTGGTCTACACCGTCACCCACATGGTCCGGTCCCGGCTGGTGCGGGCGGTGATCGACGAGGAGGTGGACTCCATCACCGAGGCCACCCGGGGGAACCTGAACCCCCACGTGGGCCACGCCCTCCGGGAACTGCGGCACACCACCGGCGACCAGGCGGCGTTCGCCGTGCACGCCCTGGAGATCGCCGCGGTGGTGGCCGACATGGTGGGCGACGCCGGCGAGCAGGAGGCCACCGTGCAGCGGGACCGCCACCGGATCCTCGTGCCGGTGGAGTGGGTGGACGACCGGGCCGACGACCGGCCCGACGTCCCGCACGAGACCGATCGGGACCTGTTCGCCCCGCTGGCCGACGCCACGGCGGCTTCCACCGACCTGGCCCAGGTGGGCGACTACCGGGCCTTCACCCGGGCCTACGACGTGGAGGTGGTCGGCACCGACCTGGCCCGGTCCGAGGTGCTGGACCGCCACCGGCTGACGCTGGACTCGATGGTGCGGGCCCAGTCGGTCAGCCCGGCCCGCCTGGCCCTCCAGTTCCGGCACCTGCTCGGCGTGGTGGACCACGACGGCTGGGAGTTCGAGGCCGACGCCGGGGTGGTCGACGGGCGCCGCCTGGCCCAGTTGGCCCGCCCGGCCGACGCGCTGGCCGGGCCGCCGAACGTGTTCCGGCGGGACCGCCACGAGGTGGCGTGCCACGCCGTGGTGGCGTTCCTCGTGGACGGGTCGGGGTCGATGAAGGCCCAGCGGGGCGAGGCCGTCGCCGTGCTCGTCGACACCTGGTGTCGGGCCCTGGACCTGGCCGGCGTGTCCAGCGAGGTCCTCGGGTTCACCACCGGCGGGTGGAACGGCGGCCGGGCGTTGGCCGACTGGCGTCGGGCCGGTTCGCCCGACCAACCGGGCCGCCTGAACGAGGCCTGTCACATCGTCTACAAGGACGCCGACACGCCGTGGCGTCGGTCCCGTCGGTCGTTGGCCGCCATGCTGGAGACCCGCCACCACCGGGAGGGGCTGGACGGGGAGGCCCTGGCGTGGGCCGCCGGGAGGCTCATGGCCCGTCCGGAGCGGCGCCGACTGCTGGTCGTGGTGTCCGACGGTGCGCCCATGGACTCGGCCACCCACCTGCACAACCGGGACGGGTTCCTCGACGACCACCTCGTCGCGGTGGCCGGCCACCTCGAGCGGTCGACGGTCGTCGAACTGGGGGCCCTCGGCCTGGATCGTGACGTGGGTGCCTGGTACCGGAACTCGGTGGACCTCGACCTGGGCTCGGTTGCCGACCCGGCACCGTTGGGCCTGATCCACTACGGGGTGCTCGGGACCCTGTTCGGCCCGTCGCGGGGCGCCTGACCGTCAGTCGGTCGTCAGTCGGCCGTCAGTCGGTGAGTGCAGCCGGGACGTGGCCCACGTCGTCGGGGCCCAGGTCCCGGGTCCAGGCGGCGAACTCCAGTTGGATGCCGTCGGGGTCGCGGAAGTAGATCGACCGGACGAACACCGTGCCGTCGGGGTCGTCGGGCCGGGCGGCCACGCCCCACTCGGAGTCGTCGTGGTTCATGACCTCGGTGCAGGCCACGCCGGCGTCGCGAAGGCGCTGCACGTAGTCGTCGATGTCGGCCGGGTCCACGTCGAAGGCCACGTGGTTCATCGAACCGTGGGCCGTCCGGAAGTCGCCCTCGCCGGGCATGGCCGCCGGCATGGCCACCCCGGGGGCGGCCGGCGGGGCATCGGGGAACCAGAAGAAGGCCACCGAGTCGCCGTTGCCGCAGTCGAAGAAGAAGTGCTGGCCGGCCCCGCCGCCCAACTCGATGGTCTTGACCAGGGGCATGCCCAGCACGCCCTCGTAGAAGGCCACGGTGGCCGCCATGTCCCGGCACACCAGGGCCAGGTGGTTGACGCCGCGGGTACGGAAGGCCCCGTCGGCCGCGTCGGGTCGTCCGGCCATGGGAGAACCCTAGATGGGCTGGCAGAATCGACCCCATGACCGGACCGAACGTCGAGGACCGCCTGACCGACTTCACCGACCGGGTCGTGGTGGTGACCGGTGGCAGCCGGGGCCTCGGACGAGCCATGGTCGAGGCCTTCGCCCGGTGCGGGGCCGACGTGGTGGTGGCCAGCCGCAAGCTGGCCGGCTGTGAGGCCACGGCCGGCGAGGTGGCCGCGGCGACCGGCCGACGGATCCTGCCGGTTGCCTGCCACGTCGGCGACTGGGACCAGTGCGACGCCCTGGTCGAGGCCACCTACGCCGAGTTCGGTCGCTGCGACGTGCTGGTCAACAACGCCGGCAGCTCGCCGCTGTACCCGTCGCTGGTCGAGGTGGGCCCCGAGCTGTTCGACAAGACGGTGGCCACCAACCTCCGGGGCACCTTCCGGCTGTCGGCGGCCTTCGGGTCGCGCATGGTGGCCGATGGCGGTGGCTGCATTGTCAACGTTGGTTCCATCTCGGGTTCGACGCCCACCGAGGTGGACGCCATCTACGGGGCGGCCAAGGCCGGCGTGCACTCGTTGACCGAGTCGTTCGCCCGGGCGTATGCCCCCACGGTGCGGGTCAACTGCCTGCAGCCTGGTCCGTTCCTGACCGACATCGCCGCCCACTGGCCCGAGAGCACCCATCAGGGGTTCCGCCAGCGCATCCCCCTGCAGCGGGCCGGCGATGCCGACGAGATCGTGGGGGCCGCCCTGTACCTGGCGTCCGACGCCGCCTCGTACACCACCGGATCGATCCTCAAGGTGGACGGCGGAGCCATCTACGGCACCGGCTGAACGGCCGCGGGACGAGAGAACGCAGAACGAGCGAGGGAGGTCATCGACGGATGACGAATATCGGCCGGCCCGCCGAGGGCCAGAACCAGTGGTACCCGTTCATGGATCGACCAGCGCCGTCGATCGTCGACGGCGTGCTCCAGAACCCCCCGGTGGTTCCCGTCAACGACGCCGACCCGCTGCCCGCGGCGGCCCGCTACGTGGTGGTGGGGGCCGGCATCCACGGCCTGTCCACGGCGTACCACCTGGCCATGGAGCTCGAACGCACCGGGAAGGGGTCGGGCAGCGACGTCGTCCTCATCGACAAGGCCGGCCCCGGCGCCGGGGCCACCGGCCTGGCGTGCGGCTGCGTGCGGAACCTGTACATGACGGAGCCGCTGCACGCCATCCTGCGGGCCAGCGTCGAGGTGTGGGAGTCCGATCCGATCAACTTCGGCTTCCAGCAGGTGGGCTACGTGTCGATCGGCGAGGAGAACCAGGCCGACGACTACGTGCGACTCAACGAGTCCCAGGTGGCCAGTGGGTACCCGTCGGACCTCTATACGGGGGCCGACGCCCATCGCTTCCTGAAGGGCCTGTGGCCGGACTTCAAGACCGGGAACTGCGACGTGGTGCTCCACGAGCACCGCTCGGGCTACGCCGGGACCCACATGGTGATGTGGGGGCTGGACCAGAAGGCCCGACAGTGGGGCGTGCAGCGCTGCTACGGGGTGGCCGTCACCGGCTACGACCTGGACGCCTCGGGGTCGGTTGCCGCCGTGGAGACCACCGCGGGGCGCATCCAGTGCGACGAGGTGGTGGTGGGGGCCGGGGCCTGGACGCCCCAGCACTGGGCGTGGCTGGGTGGCCCGTCCACCCTGGACGTCCACTACCCGGACGGCCACGTGGAGGCCGGAATGGACATGTGGACCTACTGGCGCCTCCTGGAGGGCGAGGTGTTCCTGCCGCCGGGCGTGGACTACCGGACGGCCGACGGGAAGGACGCCCCGGTCCTGCACGTGGAGCTGATGAACACGCCGGTGTACGGCGGTGACGGCGAGATGATCCAGGACCACGTCTACACCTACACCCGCTACGCCGCCGAACGGGTGGGGGCACCCGGCCTGCAGGGCGGGACCATTCCGATCCGCATGGGGTCGGCGGCCGACGCCGACCCGTACGGCCACCTCAACGACGACTACCAGGCCGACGACTGGTTCCCCGAGTACTACTGCCGGACCCTCGGGATGCTGTTCGAGCGGTTCGAGGACCTCGAGCCGTTCTACAAGCAGCGCCGGAACGGCGGCATTGGGGCGTTCACGCCGGACAACGTGCCCATCTTCGACCACGTGGCCGACAACGCCTTCGTGATCGCCGATTCCAACCACGGGTTCAAGATGATCGGCGTCGGGAAGCTGACGGCGTCGATGCTGGTCCACGGCGAGAAGCCCGAGGAGCTGCGGCCGTTCACGTTCGGTCGGTATGCCGACGGCACCACGTTCGGCGACCGCAACTCCAACTGTCCCTGGGTGTAGGGGCCGGTTGCCCGGGGTGCGCCGTCCCGCCTCAGGAGCCCCCTCAGCCGGCCTCGACGGGGGCCTTGAGGGCGTCCATCGAGCCTGCCATACGATCCGGCGATGACCGGAGCGCGCCCGTGACCACGGGCCATGACCAGTTGCGGGCCACCCTGCGCGACGCCGTCGGGTCGGCCGGCTGGCTGGAGGTGTCCGACGCGGCCGGGATGGTCGTCGACTTCCGGGGGATCTACTCGGGCCAGCCGGTGGCCATCGTGCGACCGGGCACCGTCGACGAGGTACGAGCTGTGGTCCGGGCCTGCGCGGCGGCCGGCGTCGCCATCGTCACCCAGGGCGGGCACACGTCGCTGTCCGGCGGGTCGGTCCCCACCGACGACCGCCCGTCGGTACTGCTGTCCACGTCGCGGATGACCCGCATCGAGAGCATCGATCCGGCCCGCTACACGATCACCGTGGAGGCCGGCTGCACCATCGAGCAGGTCCAGCAGGCGGCGGCCGCCGTGGACCGGCAGCTGGGCATGGACTGGGGGGCGCGGGGCACGGCCACGGTCGGCGGGGCGGTGTCGACCAACGCCGGTGGCCTGAACGTCCTACGGTACGGCCCGACGAGGGACAGCGTGGTCGGCCTCGAGGCGGTGCTGGCCGACGGTGAGGTCTTCGACGGCCTGCGGGCCCTGCGCAAGGACAACACCGGCTACGACCTCAAGCACCTGTTCATCGGTGGCGAGGGGTCGCTGGGGGTCGTCACCCGGGTGGTGCTGAAGCTGCACCCCCGCCAGGACCACCACCGAACATTCTTCGCCGCCCTGGTCGAGCTGGAGAACGTCCACGAGCTGTACGACCGGGCGTGCGCGCTGGACCACGCCGGCCTGACCGCCTTCGAGCTGGTGCCCGAGGCCGGGGTGGCCGGCACCATCGAGTCGTTCGGGGTGGCGCGGCCCATGGCCACCCGGTCCGACTGGTACCTGCTGGGCCGGTTCAGCGGGACCAGCCCCGTCGACGACACGGCAACGGCCTTCCTGTCCGAGGCGGTCGAGGCCGGGCTGCTGCTGGACGCCGTGGTGGCCGACACCGCCGCCCAGGAGGAGAACCTCTGGGTGCTGCGCGACGAACTTCCGCCGGAGACCCTGTTCGACGTCAAGGGGGCCAAGTTCGACGCCGCGGTGCCCATCGACCGGGTGGCCGAGTACCAGCGGGCCGCCGAGGCGGTGGCCGCCGAGCTGTGCGGTGACGAGGCCGTCGTCTACGCGTTCGGCCACCTGGGCGACGGCAACCTGCACCTGTACGTGAACGCCTCGCTGGAGCGGGGCAGCCGGATGGACCCGGCACGGGTCGACGAGGTGCAGGCGGCCATCGACCGGCTGACGTGGGAGATGGGCGGTACGGTCAGCGCCGAGCACGGCGTCGGCCAGGAGCTCCTGGACCGGGTCGCTGGCCAGAAGTCGGCCGTGGAGCTGGCCATGATGCGGCGGGTCAAGGCGGCGCTGGACCCCGACGACCTGTTCAACCCGGGGCGGGGCGCCCACTGTGCGCCCGTAGCCGCCGATGACGGAGGGACGACCTGATGGTGGGACGACCGAGGGCCACGGTGGCCGCCATGGCCTCGTACCGACCGGGCAAGTCGGCGGCCATGGCGGCCGACGAGCACGGCCTGGGTCCGGAGGTCGAGGCGGTGAAGCTCTCGTCCAATGAGAACCCGTACCCGCCGGTGCCGTCGATCGTCGCCGCGGTGGCCGCGGCGGCCGGCGACGTCAACCGGTACGGCGACCACCGGGCCGCCGACCTGCGGGCCGCCCTGGCCGGATGGTTGGGCGTGGACGCCGATCGGATCGCCTGCGGGTGCGGTTCGGTGGGCCTGCTCCAGCAGTTGTTCCTGGCCTATGTGGACCCGGGCGACGAGGTGGTGTACCCGTGGCCGTCGTTCGAGGCCTACCCGGTGGACGTGGCCGTCACCGCGGCGACCGAGGTGGCCGTGCCGCTGGTCGACGAGGCGTTCGACCTGGACGCGGTGGCCGACGCGGTGACGCCCCGCACCAAGTTGGTGGTGCTGGCCAACCCCAACAACCCGACCGGTACCGCGGTGCACGTCGACGACCTGCGGCGCCTCGTCGAACGGGTTCCCGACGATGTGCTGGTCGTCGTGGACGAGGCGTACCGGGAGTTCGTGACGGCGGACCTGGGCGACCCGGTCCACGACCTGCAGCCCGACCACCCGAACGTGGTGGTGCTGCGGACCTTCTCCAAGGCCTACGGGCTGGCCGCCCTGCGGACCGGCTACGCGGTGGCCGACCCGTCGGTGGTGGGCGAGCTGGACAAGGTGCTGATCCCGTTCGCGGTGAACCACCTGGCCCAGGTGGCGTCGCTGGCCGCCATCGGGGCCGAGGCCGAGGCCCGGGTGGTGATCGGTCGCCTGGTCGCCGAGCGCGACCGGGTGGTCGGGGCCCTACGGGACGCCGGCTGGGAGGTGCCCGAGGCACATGCCAACTTCGTGTGGCTGCCGCTGGGGGAGCGGACCGACGAGGTCTTCCCGGCGTTGGAGCGCCGGGGCGTGGTGGTCCGGCCGTTCCCCGGGGTGGGGATCCGGGTCACCATCGGGAGCCCCACCGAAAACGACCGTTTCCTGGCCGTGTTGGCCGAGGTGGTGGCCGAGGTCTGAGCCGGGGCTCAGCAGCAGTCGAGGAGGGCGGCGGCCTCGGACAGGGCGCCGGTGCGGGCCTCGTACCAGATCCAGCGGCCGCGGCGCTCCCGGTCGACCAGGCCGGCCCCGTGGAGGACCTTTAGGTGGTGGCTGACCGTGGGCTGGGAGCGGTCGACCAGGTCGCCCACGTCGCAGGCGCAGGTTCCGCCGGGCCGGGTGGCGATGAGGCTGAACAGGCGCAAGCGGACCGGGTCGGCTAGGACGGCGAACACCTCGGCTAGGCGGTCGGCGGCCGGCTCGGTTAGGGCCGACTCGTTCAGGGGTGGGCAGCAGGTGGCGGTTGCGCTCATATCGATGACAGTCTATATTGATGAACATCGATTCAACAAGTACCCAATGACGGAGGGGTGAGGACATGGGACGGCTGCAGCTGGCCATCGACGTCGGTGACCTGGACGAGGCCATCGGCTTCTACACCCGCCTGTTCTCGACGCCGCCGGCCAAGGTGAAGGAGGGCTACGCCAATTTCGCCATCGTCGACCCGCCGCTCAAGCTGGTGCTGTTCGAGAAGCCCGGCGCCGGTGGCACGCTCAACCACCTGGGCGTGGAGGTCGAGACGGCCGCCGAGGTGGTGGCCGCCGAGGCCCGCATCGCCGATGAGGGCCTGGACACCACCGGGGTGGGCGACGCCCTGTGCTGCTTCGCCGAGAAGACCGAGACCTGGGTGGAGGCGCCCGACGACGTCCGCTGGGAGTGGTACGTCAAGACCGGCGACAGCGACCAGTTCGCCGATATCCAGCTGGGCGCCAGCGGGGGCGGGTCGGTGGCCGAGTGCTGTGCTCCCGAGGCTGGGCCGACCGACGGTCCCTCCGAGGCCGCCTGCTGCGGCTGAGCGTCAGGATCCGCGGAGCGAGCCGCCCTCCACGGGCAGGCCGGTTCCGTTGACGTAGTTGGCGGTCTCCGAGCAGAGGAAGGCCACGATCCGACCGAAGTCGGCCGGGTCGCCGATCCGCCCCATGGGATGGCCGGCGGCCACCGCGTCCAGGTCGTCGTAGATCTCGGTCAGCCGGCCGGTGGCGTGCAGCCCCGGCTGGACCGAGTTGACCGTCACCCCGTCGCGGCCCACCTCGGCGGCCGTGGTCTTGAGGAACCCGGTCAGGCCGGCCCGGGCCGTGTTGGACAGCATGAGGTCGGGCGACGGCTCGCGCACGGTGGCCGAGGTGATGGCCACCACCCGACCCCAGCCCCGCTCCCGCATGGGTGGGATCAGCGCCCTGCACATGCGCACGTGGGCCAGCAGGTTGAGCTGCAGGGCCGCCGGGTAGAGGTCGACGTCGGTGCTGGCGAAGGTGCCCGGGGGCGGGCCTCCGGCATTGGCCACCAGGATGTCGACGTGGCCCAGGGCGTCCACCACCTCGGCCAGCATGGCGTCGATGGAGGCATCGTCGGCCAGGTCGGCGCTGACGGCCACCGGGTCGCCGGCCACGGTGGCCAGTGCAGCGTCCAACTTGTCGGCCGACCGGGAGGCCAGGGCGACGCGCACCCCTTCGGCGGCCAGGGCCTGGGCCGAGGCCAGGCCCAGGCCGGTGGAGGCTCCGGTGACCAGTGCGGTCCGTCCGGCGATGCCCAGGTCCATGGCCGGACGGTAGCCGCATGGTGGTCGGCGTGGCCCGGACGGTGCGCGGGCTGGCAGGCTGTCCCGATGCGCATCGACTCCCGCCTCGATACGGAGGGCCTCAGCTGGTGGTTGTTCCTGGCGTGTGCCGTGGTGTTCACCGTGGCCTCGATCCGGGTGGGCGACGCCCTGTTCACCATCGGGTCGGTCCTGTTCCTGGCCGCCTGCGTGGTGTTCCTCGTCGGTCGGGACCGGTCGTCGCCGGACGGTCCCGCCGGCGACTGAGGCCGCGGGGGTCGGGGAATGACGCGCACCGGCGGTGCCCTGCTCGTCGACTGCCTGCTGGCCCAGGGCGTCGACACGGCGTTCGGGGTGCCCGGCGAGAGCTACCTGGCGGTGCTGGACGCCCTCCACGACGTCGACGACCGGCTGCGGTACGTGCCGTGCCGCCAGGAGGGCGGTGCCGCCTACATGGCCGAGGCGTGGGCCCGGTTCACCGGCCGGGTCGGGGTGTGCTTCGTGACCCGGGGGCCCGGTGCCACCAACGCCTCGATCGGGGTGCACACCGCGGACCAGGGATCGACGCCCCTGGTGCTGTTCATCGGGCAGGTCGGGCGACCCCACCGGGGGCTGGAGGCCTTCCAGGAGGTCGAGTACACGTCGTTCTTCGACGACCTGGCCAAGTGGGTGGTCGAGGTGGACGACGCCGACGACCTGCCCCGGGTGGTCGAGGCCGCGTTCACGGTGGCCACCTCGGGTCGACCGGGACCGGTCGTGGTGGCCCTCCCCGAGGACGTCCTTGGCGACCCGACGACGGCCGAACCGGGCCCGGCGGTGGTGGTCGACGAGCAGGCCCCCACGGCCACCGGGGTCGCCGAGGTGTGGACCGCCCTGGCCGACGCCGAGCGACCGGTGCTCCTCGTCGGGGGCGGCGGATGGACGGTCGACGGTCGGGCCGGGCTGGCCCGTCTGGCCGAGGCAGCCGACCTCCCGGTGGTGGTCTCGTTCCGGCGCCACGACCTGTTCGACAACACCGACCCCCACTACGTCGGCGAGGCCGGCGTCGGGATGCCACCGACCGTGCGCGAGACCCTCGAGCAGGCCGACGTGGTGCTGGCCCTGAACTGCCGGTTCGGCGAGATGACGACCGGTGTCTACACCCTTTTCGGAACAGACGGCCGGGCGAACGACCAGCGGATCGTGCACGTCCACCCGTCGGCATACGAGTTCGGCAAGGTGGTCCGGCCCACGCTGACCGTCCAGGCCGGACCCAACGCAGCTGCCGCCGCCCTGGCTGAGGCGGCTCCCCACGGGGCCCGATGGGCCGGGTGGCGGGCCGAACGGCGGACCGCCTTCGAGGCCACCCTGGACTGCCCGCCGCAACTGGGCGACCTGGACATGGGCGAGGCCACCGCATGGTTGCGCGACCGGCTGCCCGACGACGTGGTGGTCACCAACGGGGCCGGCAACTTCTCGGTGTGGCCCAACAAGTTCCTGCTCTACGGGCCAGAGGCCCGCCTGCTGGCCCCCCAGAACGGGACCATGGGCTACGGGCTGCCCGCTGCGGTGGCCGCCAAGGTGGCCGACCCGTCACGGACCGTCGTGTGCTTCGCCGGCGACGGTGACGTCCAGATGAACCTCCAGGAACTGGGCACCGCCCTGCAGGCCGACGCCCGACCCATCGTGCTGGTCGTGGACAACTCGTCCTGGGGCACCATCCGCATGCACCAGGAGTTGCACCATCCCGGTCGGGTGTCGGCCACCGGCCTGGTCAACCCGGACTTCTGTGGGATCGCCGCGGCCTACGGGATGCTCGCCGAGCGGGTGGACCGCACCGACCAGTTCGAGGGGGCCTTCGAGCGGGCCATGGCCTCGCGGAGCGGGGCGTTGCTCCACCTGGTCACGGCCACCGACCAGCTCAACCCCCGTCTCACCGTCGACCAGGCTCGTTCCGCCGGCACCTGACCCGTCCCTGGTGCCGGCATCCGGCGCAGGCACCCGACGGCTTGTCGCCGGGTGGGCTCGAGGTGCATGCCCCCAACCACGGGTCGGGCTGAGGACTCCTCTACCCAGCGACCACGCCGGCACCCAGGGTCCACCCGGGCCGCCCACCCACCCACGTCTCCAGGACGGTCACGTCCGGGAGACGATCGGTGGGCACGGCGAACGGATCGTCGTCGAGGACCACGAGGTCGGCCAGTTGGCCGGGCTCCAGCGTGCCGACGTCGTCACGTCGCAGAGCGTGGGCCCCACCGGACGTGTAGCCGGCGAAGGCCTCCCGGCGCGAGATCCGGCTGTCGGCGCCCAGGACCTTCCCGGCGGCGGTGAGGCGGGTTTCGGCGGCCCAGCAGGCCAGCAGCACGTCGGGGTTGCTCACCGGGGCATCCGATGAGAGCACCACGGGTACCCCGGCCGCCGCGATCCGGCCCGACGGATACATCCCGTCGGCCAGGTCCGGGTGGTCCCGTCGTACCCCCTCGCCGTACAGGTGGACCTGGGTGGGTTGGGGTACCGGGACGACGCCGAGCCGACGCATCTCGGCCAACTGGTCGCTCGACGGGAAGCCGCAGTGCTCGATGCGGTGGCGCAGGTCGGGCCGCAACGGCGCCCGGCCGAGGGCATCGAGCACCAGCTGGATGGCGTCCGGCCCCTGGGCGTGGGTGGCCGTCTGGCGTCCGGCGGTGGCCGAGGAAACCAGCAGGTCCTCCAACTGGCCGGGTCGGTGGTAGAGGTGGCCGTGGGTGGCCCCGCAGCCACAGGGGAGGTAGGCCGTCCCGCCGGTGAGGGCGCCGTCGGCGTAGTGCTTGACCCCGCCGAACGACAGGCGGTCGTCGGCCGGCCGCTGGTCGGTTCCGAAGTGGTCCAGCAGGTGGGCGTGGCTGGACAGGGCGTACATGACCACCCGGATGGCCAGCCGGTCGTCGTCGCGGGCCGCCACGAAGGCCTCGAGCTCGCGTTCGGTGACCTGGCAGTCGCCGACCGTGGTGATCCCGGCGGCCAGGAAGTCCTCCTGGGCCCCGTCGAGCATCCGGGCCAGGTCGTCGGGATGATCGGGCAGGTGGAGGTTGGGCCCGTGGTTGCCCAGCTTCACCCCGTCCGGTCCGGTCAGCAGGTCGCAGGCCGCATCGAACACCCGGCCGGTCGGGTTCCCGTGGTCGTCCCGGTCGATGACCCCGCCCTGGGGGGTGGGTGTCGCTGTGGTGATCCCGGCGTCGGCCAGCCCGTGGGAGTTCACGCAGAAGCCGTGGCCGCTGACCTGCATGATGGTGACCGTCCGGTCGTCGGCCACCCGGTCGAGCTCGGCGGCCGTGGGATGGCGACCACCGTCGAGTCGGTGGTGGTCGTACCCGAAGCCCCGGATGGGGCCGCTCCCGGGCACGGTGCGGGCGTGTTCGCCCAGCAGCTTGACCACCTCGTCGATGGTGGACGCCCCGGTCAGGTCGGCCCACGAGGCGCACTGCCCGTGCATGAGCGGGTGGGTGTGGGCGTCCACGAACCCGGGCAGGACGCAGCGGCCGGACAGGTCGACCTCGTCGGCCCCGCCGGTTGTCCGGTCGGCGGACCGGGCCTCGGCCAGCGTGCCGGCCACGGTGACCCGGCCACCGTCGATGCGCAGGGCCTCCACGGTGGCATCGGGATCACCGGCCACCGCGTGGATCGGTCCGCCGGTGAGGATGGTGGAGCGGCCGGTGGCGGGCAAGGTCAGCTGCCCGGGGAAGCCAGGGCCACGGCGATGGCGCCGGCGGTCGCCGCGTTGTGCACCGCCAGGGCCACGTTGGCCTCCAGGCTGGCCCCGGCGGTGGCCTCGGCCACGTGGGCCAGCAGGAATGGCGTGACGTCTCGGCCCCTCACGCCTCCGGCCGCTGCGGCGGCCAGGCCGCCCTCGATGGCCGCGCCGATCACCGCCGGGTCGGCCTCGTCGGCGGCTGGGATGGGATTGGCCACCACCACGCCGCTGGTCAGGCCGCAGGCCCAGTGGGCGTCGAGGATGGCGGCGGTGGACGTCGGGTCCTCGGAACGGACCGACACCGGCAGGTCGCGGCCCCGGGTCCAGAACTCGGGCAGCACGTCGGTGCCCTGGCCGATCACCGGTACCCCCAGGGTCTCCAGCGCCTCGACGGTGCCGGGCAGGTCCAGGACCGCCTTGGCCCCGGCGCACACCACGGCCACCGGGATGGTGGCCAGTGCCGTCAGGTCGGCCGATACGTCGTTGCCGGGGGCGTTGCCGGTGCCGGCATCGCCCCGGTGGACGCCGCCGATGCCCCCGGTGGAGAACACCCGGATGCCGGCCCGGGCCGCCGCGAACATGGTGGTGGCCACCGTGGTGGCCCCCAACCCGCCCCCGGCCAGCACGGCGCCCAGATCGCGCAGGCTGACCTTGGCCACCGGTCCGGGATGGTCGGGTCCCCCGGCCAGGCGTTCCAGGGTCGGGGCGTCCAGCCCGACCCGGATGGCTCCGTCGACGACGGCCACGGTGGCCGGCACTGCGCCTGTGGCGCGGATGGCGTCCCCACACGCCCGAGCCGTCTCGAGGTTCCGGGGATGGGGCATGCCGTGGCTGATGATCGTCGACTCGAGGGCCACCACGGCCCCGCCGTCGGCCAAGGCGGCAGCCACCTCGTCGGCGACGATCAGGTGGCCGGTTTCGGCGGTTCGGGGCTGGTCCACGGCCCCAGTGTGCCCCTCGGCAGGCCCGCGGCCCCTCCCGGGCGCCACCGCGGCACCCGTCGGGCAGGGGGATGACGCCGGTAGGCTGGCCACTCCCCCGGAGTGGTTTTCAGCGGCTCCACACGGGGTCCGGTCCCCAGGAGGCACACCAGTGGCACCCAAGAATCCCAAGAGCACGCCGGCGGCCATCGGCATCGTGAAGTCCGTCGAATTCGACGACCGCGGCGCGGTCCTGCGCTTCGGGGACTCGTCGAGTACGTCGACCCTGGTGCTGGACGCCGAACCCAACGTGCGGGGCGCCGAGCGGCGGCTCAAGGCGTTCCACGACGTCTACACGGTGGTCGTCAAGGCCGACGCCGATGACGTGTCGGCCGAGTTGTACGGCGTGAACCACAACGGCGAGGTGAACCGGCCGGTGCCCATGGCCGATGCCCTCGGCCTGTGGGAGTTGGGCGTGCCCATCCGCGTGGAGCGCGCCGCCGCCTAGATCCCAGGGCTGCGTCCCAGGGGGCCTCACGGCTGCGTCCCGGGGGTCCACCGCAGATTTGTCCGATTCGGTGACCATGGAGGCGCCGATCGCACTAGACCCCTGACGCCGGAGTCCCGAGGATGACGCCATGACGGCGGAACCCTTCTCCATCCATTCCACCCCGGTCCCCACCGGGGAGGACGCGCCGGACCCCCGGGCCCGGACCGTCGACGGCCCACGTGCCGATCCCGAATCGCTGGCCGAGGACGCAGTGGCCGTGGTGGCCCGCTGGCTGACCGAGGCCCGGGCCGCTGAGCGGCCCACCGAGGCCCGGCTGGCCGCTCGGATGCGGGCCATCATCGAGGACCCGGTCGGCGTCGGCTTCACCATGCGGTTCGTCGACCGGGTGGCCCGCCACCGCAGCCACGCCCTGGCCGCCGAGCAGCTGGTGGGACTGGTGGGCGACGGTGACCTGCCGGCGTTCCTGGGACGGGTCGATCGCCTCCTGCTGCGGGTCGGGGCCCGCCTGGCGCCGGTGCTGCCCGGCATCGTCATGCCGTTGGCCCGCCAGAGGTTGCGCCAGCTGGTGGGTCACATGGTGGCTGACTCGGCCACCGGCCCGGTCCACGAGCACCTGGAGAAACGGCGGGCCGAGGGCTTCGCCATGAACGTCAACCTCCTCGGCGAGGCGGTGCTGGGCGACGACGAGGCGACCCGCCGGCTGGAGCGGACCGTGGCCCTCGTCGAGGACCCCGAGGTGGACTACGTCTCGGTCAAGGTCTCGGCTGTGGCCAGCCAACTCAACCTGTGGGCCTTCGACGACACCTTGGCCCGCATCGAGGACCAACTGCGGGTCCTGTACCGGCGGGCCGCCGAGGCGCCGACGCCGTCGGGTCGACCAACCTTCGTGAACCTCGACATGGAGGAGCACCGCGACCTCGAGTTGACCATCCGTGCGTTCACCGGCCTGCTGGACGAGCCCGACCTGCGCCATCTCGACGCGGGGATCGTGCTGCAGGCCTACCTGCCGGACGCCTTCGGGGCGCTCCAGCGGATCACCTCGTGGGCATCGGCCCGCCACGACGCCGGCGGCGGCGAGGTGAAGGTCCGGCTGGTCAAGGGCGCCAACCTGGCCATGGAGCGGGTGGATGCCGCCATGCACGGGTGGGTCCAGACGCCGTACGACACCAAGGCCGAGGTGGACGCCAACTACAAGCGCTGCGTGGACTGGGCGTTGCGGCCCGTCCATACCCGGGCGGTGCGCATCGGCCTGGCCAGCCACAACCTGTTCGACGTGGCCTGGGCCCACCTGCTGGCCGGGAGCCGTGGGGTGGCCGACCGGGTGGAGTTCGAGATGCTCCAGGGGATGGTCCCGGCCCAGGCCCGGACGGTGCGCGATGAGGTGGACGGGCTGCTGCTGTACACCCCGATCGTGGGCCGCGAGGACTTCGACGTGGCGGTGGCCTACCTGTTCCGACGCCTGGAGGAGAACGCCACCGAGGGGAACTTCCTGCGGCATCTGTTCACCCTGCGGCCCGGGACCCCGGAGTTCGCACGGGAGGCCGACGCCTTCCGTCGAGCCGTGTCCCACCGGTGGGACGTCGGGGACCTGCCCCGTCGGGAGGCGCTCGGCCGCCAGGGGCGACTCCCGGGGGAGGGGGTCTTCGGGAACCAGCCCGACACCGATCCGACGCTGCCCTCGGTGCGGGCCCGCATCGCCGTGGTGGCCGGACGGACGTTCGAACCGGCACGGACCCCGCTGACCACCACCATCGAGGGGCCCGATGGCGTCGACGCCGTGGTGGACGGCGCACGGACCGCGCAGGCCGACTGGGCCGACCTCGGTGGAACCGGTCGCCGGACGGTACTGCGGCGGGTGGCCGACGAACTACTGGTCCGGCACGACGACCTCCTGGTGGCCATGGCACACGAGGCGTCCAAGACGCTGGCCGAGGCGGCACCGGAGATCGCCGAGGCCGTCGACTTCGCCCGGTGGTATGCCGAGCGGGCGCCCGAGACGGAGCGCATCGACGGGGCCCGGTTCACCCCACTGGGCGTGGTGGCCGTGGTGCCGCCATGGAACTTCCCGGTGGCCATTCCGGCCGGGGGTGTCCTGGCCGCCCTGGCGGTCGGCAACGCCGTGGTGTTCAAGCCGGCACCCGAGACACCCCGCTGCGCGGAGATCGTGGCCGAGGCCTGCTGGGCGGCCGGCGTGCCCGCCGACGTGCTTCGCTTCGTCCGGACCCCGGATGACGAGGTGGGGCGGCACCTGGTGACCACCGTGGACGGGGTCGTCCTGACCGGGGGCTATGAGACGGCTGACCTGTTCCGCTGCTGGGATCCGACCATGATGCTGTTCGCCGAGACCAGCGGGAAGAACGCCCTGGTGGTGACCCCCCAGGCCGACCTGGACCTGGCGGCGGCTGACCTGGTGGCCTCAGCGTTCGGCCACCAGGGTCAGAAGTGCTCGGCGGCCAGCCTGGGGATCATCGTGGGGCCGGTGGCCACCGACGAGCGGTTCCTGCGCCAGGTGGTGGACGCTGCCCGGTCGCTGCGGCCTGGGCCGGCCCACGACCCGGCCACCGTTCTGGCTCCGCTGGTCGGACCGCCTGCCGGAAAGCTGCTGGATGCTCTGACCGTGTTGGCTCCCGGCGAGGAGTGGCTGCTGGAACCGCGTTGCCTGGACCCACGGCACGATGGTGGGGCCGGGCGGCACTGGACGCCCGGCATCAAGGTGGGGGTGCAGCCCGGTTCGTCGTTCCACCGGACGGAGGTCTTCGGGCCGGTGCTGGGACTGATGGCCGTCGACGACCTGGACGAGGCGCTCGTCGTGCAGAACGCGGTGGACTACGGCCTGACCGGAGGGATCCACTCCCTGGACCCCGTCGAGATCGACCACTGGTTGGACAACGTCGAGGTGGGCAACGCCTACGTCAACCGGGGGATCACCGGCGCCGTGGTGCAGCGTCAGCCGTTCGGCGGGTGGAAGCGGTCGTCGGTGGGAACGGGCGCCAAGGCCGGCGGGCCCGACTACCTGCTGCAGTTGGGGTCGTGGGCGCCGTCTTCCGACCTGGCCGAGGTGGACCCCGCGGTCATCGCGGCCTCCGACGACGAATGGTGGGACGGTCACTACGGAATCGAGCGGGATCCGGCCGGCCTGTTCTGCGAGGCCAACGTGCATCGGTACCGGACCCATCCGGACCTGGTGGTTCGGGTCGGGCCGGGGGCCACCACCACCGAGGTGGACCGGGTGCTGGCCGCCGCGGCCCGGTGTGGGGTGGAGCCCCGGGTGAGCCGGGCCGCCGACGAGGACGACGCCACGTTCGCCGGGTCGCTGTCGGCCCACCGGTTCGGGCGGATCCGGGCGGTGGGCTTCCTGTCGGAGACGGTGCGCCGTGCCGCGATGGCCGCCGAGGTGGACGTCGTCGACGAGACGGTGACGGCCAGTGGGCGTCTGGAATTGCGACACCACCTGCGGGAACAGTCGGTGAGCCGCACGTTGCACCGGTTCGGGAACCTGGTGGCCTCCGGCCGGACAACGGATGACGGGGCGACGAAAACAGCAGCAATCTGAATCTGTTGCAACGGATTCCGTTGTTTCTGACGAACCATGCAACGGAATCCCTTGCCTTGGTCGACCCCGTGGGTCAGACTGCGGACATGCGCCGACCTCCCCTGCGGATTCTCGACCTGGCCGGAAGCCCCGAAGCCATGGGTCACGCCCACGGAACCGCCCACGGCGAGGAGATCCGGGCCTATGCCGACGAGCGGGTCCGCCTGGCCGGGTCCAGGTTCTGGGCCGGTGGCGAGATCGGACGATCCGACGTGCTCGACATCGCCCGGTCCTGCCTGCCGGCACACGAGGCCCACTCCGCCGACCTGTACGCCGAGCTCTGCGGCCTGGCCGATGGCGCCGGGATCACCCCCGAGGAGGCCGTGGTGGTCGGCGGCTTCACCGACTTCGTGGACACCGTCCGATCGGTGGTGGGCGGCCCCCACCCGCTGGAGGTCCAGGAGGACGACTGCACGGCGTTCATCGTCCCCGACGCCCGGTGCGACGGGCAGGGCTTCTACGGCCAGACCTGGGACATGCACGACACGGCCACCCCGTACGTGGTGCTGCTGCGGATCCGCCCCGACGACGGCCCGGCCGCCCTGGTGTTCACCACCACCGGTTGCCTCGGTCAGCTGGGCATGAACGAGGCCGGCGTGTGCGTGGGCATCAACAACCTGGTGGCGTTGGACGGTCGCCCGGGTGTGATGTGGACCTCGGTGGTGCGCGACGCCCTCATGCAGGACACGGCTGGGGCGGCACGTGACGCCATCCTGGACGCGGACCTGGCCGGTGCCCACAGCTTCCTGACCTTCGACGCCACCGGCGACGGCCACATGATCGAGGCCTTCCCCACGGCCCGCCCCACCCGGCAGTTGGCCGACGACGCCCTGGTCCACACCAACCACTCCCTCTGGGACGAGGCCCTGGCCCGGCAGGCCCCGAAGCAGGAGGGCCTGATGGCCAGTTCGGCGTCGCGTCGCCAGCGGGCCCTGGAACTGCTGGACCGCCACGGCATCGGTGCCGAGGACCTCATGGCGCTGACCCGCGACGATCAGGCCATCTGCCAGGTCTCGGTCGAGCCGACCCGGATCGAGTCCAGTGGCGGGGCGATCATGCGCCCGTCGACGTTGGACTTCTGGGCCGTGTGGGGCCTGCCCAGCCACAACGAGTACGTCCACGTGCCGTTCGCGGCCTGACCTGACGAGGGGGAGGCCCATGCCGGAGATCACCTACGCACCCATCGAGGCGAAGTGGGCCACCGAGTTGGCGGCCATCGAACGGGCCGCCTTCCCGACGGCCGGCATCGAGGACCTCCTCGAGGTGCCCGACATCCTCGCCCTCTGCGAGAAGTTCCCCGACGGCGGATTCGTGGCCCTCGACGGCGACCGGCCGGTCGGGATGGGCGTGGGCATCCTCATCGACTTCGACTTCGACGATCCCCACCACTCCCTGGATGACCTGACCGGCGAGCTCTCGTGCGGGAACCACTCCGACGACTCGGACTGGTACTACGGCGTGACCATCGCCGTGGACCCGGGATACCGCCGTCTGGGCATCGGCCACCAGCTCTACATCCGCCGCAAGGACGTGGTTCGTCGCCTGGGCAAGAAGGGCATCGTGGCCGGTGGGGTGATCCCCGGCTACAAGGACCACATCGACGACATGTCGGCCGACGAGTACGTCGCCCGGGTGCGGGACGGCGAGCTCTACGACCCGACGCTCAGCTTCCAGATCGAGAACGGGTTCGAGGCCGTGTGCGCCATCCCCGACTACATGGACGACCCGGCGGTCGGCGACAACGCCGTGCTCATCGTCTGGCGAAACCCCGACCTCATCTGCTGACCGGGCCTGACCTGCTGACCGGGCCTCCACCGGGGCCTAGGGTCGGGTCGACGACGACCGACCGGAGGTCGACATGAGCCGGGTCGACGGCCTGCTCATCGACATCGACGGCGTGCTGTCCGTCTCGTGGGTGGCGATCGACGGTGCGC
Organism: uncultured Candidatus Nemicrothrix sp.; assembly: GCA_964456295.1. Classification (GTDB taxonomy): domain Bacteria; phylum Actinomycetota; class Acidimicrobiia; order Acidimicrobiales; family MedAcidi-G1; genus UBA9410. The sequence goes on along the minus strand of CAYWBE010000008.1, from coordinate 805 downwards.
CCGAGGCGCTGGCCGACCTGCGCGGCCTCGGCGTCCCCCTGCGCTTCGCGACCAACACCACGACCCGGACCCGGCGCGAGGTGGCCGAACTCCTCACGGGGGCCGGGATGTCTGTCGATCCGTCGGAGATCCTGACCGCCCCGGTGGCCACCGCCGCCCACCTCCGGCGCCACCACCCGGGGGCGAGGTGCTTCCTGCTCAACTCCGGCGACCTGTCCGAGGACATGGAGGGCATCGACCTGGTGGACCACGCCGACGACGGGGGCGTGGACGTGGTCGTGGTGGGCGGGGCCGGCCTGAACTTCACCCACGCCGAGCTGAACCTGGCCTTCGGGCACCTCCTGGACGGGGCGACCTTCGTGGCCATGCACCGGAACCTCTACTGGCGAACCGCCTCGGGCATGGAACTGGACACCGGGGCCTACGTGGCCGCCCTGGAGGAGTCATCAGGCATCGAACCGGTCGTCCTTGGCAAGCCGTCGTCGGACTTCTTCGCCACCGGGGTGGCCGAGCTGGGGCTCACGCCCGACCGGGTGGCCATGGTCGGCGACGACGTCGACAACGACGTGCTAGCCGCCCAGCGGTGCGGGCTGCACGGGGTACTGGTACGGACCGGGAAGTACCGTCCTGAGGCCCTGGAACGGGCCCCGGGCGTCCCGGACCATGTCGTCGAATCGTTCGCCGACGTGCCGGGGCTCGTCTCCTGACCGGCCCCATCGGACCGGCCCCATTGTCCAGACGGGGTCGGTCAGCCGTCGGCGAGTGAGGCGGGGATGGACAGGCGGGTCATGCGTCCCCCGTCCAC
>CAYWBE010000007.1:0-24168 GCA_964456295.1 uncultured Candidatus Nemicrothrix sp. | reverse complement strand
CGTTGAAGGCCCGGTAGCCCAGCTCGGTGTCCTCGGCCCCCCACTGGGTGAACGACTCGTCGCTGCCCCCCAGGTGGTCGTAGAAGGCCTTCGAGATGCCCAGGTTGCCGCCGGTCACGATGCGGAACAGGTCGGTGTCGACCGACGTGAGGTCCCTGGTGCGGGTCATGTGGAACTCGATCCACTGGGGGGACGACACGCTGCGCCCGCCCACCAGGGCGTCGATGCCGGCCCCACCGGCCACGTCGGCCGGGGTGATGCCGTCGAAGTCGACGTGGTTGCGGAACCCCAGGGTCAGGATGCGGTCATCGAGGTGGTGCCAGCGGGCGTGGGCCTCGATGTGGTCCGGCTCGGGGACCATGTCGCAGTCCAGGAACACCAGGATCGACCCGGTGGCCGCCGCGGCCCCCGTGTTGCGGGCCCGGGCCAGGCCGAAGCCGGCCCGCTCCTGGGCCACCACCCGGGCCTCGAACGGGGCGCCGGGCGGCACGGTGATCGGCGGGTCGGACCCGTCGTCGGCCACCACCACCTCGAGCAGGTCCATCGGGTAGGTCTGGCGGGCCAGGGCGGCCAGCGTGATGGCCAGCGGCTCCTGGCCCTCGTAGCAGGGCACCACCACGGTGACCCGCCGGGACGGCGTCCAGCGGCCGATGTCGGGTGGGTCCAGGGCACGCCAGTCGTTGCCGTGCACCGGCGGTCGATGGCTGAGGGGTGGAGGCGTGTCGATCATGGGGAGACGAGATTGCTCCGGAGCTGGGCCCCGGTCACCACGGCGTAGGTGCCCCGGACGGCCAGCGCATCGTCGCCCACCGTGCCCTCCAGGAAGGCCGGCAGGCGGTCGAGGCGGACGACCACCCGGTCACGGTCGGCCACCGTAGCCACGTCGTCCCGGTCGGCCACGGCGCCCGGAGGCAGCCCCCAGGCCCGGGAGATCCAGGTGGGCCACGGCACCTGCGGGGTGTGCCACACCACCTGCTGGCCGGCGGCCGGACCCACCGCCTCGACCAGGCGACCCGCCTCGGCCGGCCCACCGAAGTACCGGTCGTGACCGTCGCCCGGTCCCAGCACCACCAGGACCACCGCCACCAGCAGCACCGCCGCCGCCCCGGCCGGGCCGCGCCCCACCCCGGGGAGCCGGTCGACGGCCCGCCACGCCCACCCGGCCAGCACGGCGAACCCCGGGAACAGGGCCAGCAGGAGCGGGAAGTTCCAGTAGTCGTGGACCCAGGCGTTGTCCGACGGCACCACGGCGAAGGCCACCACCATGGCCACCAGCATCCCGACCACCGCCCGCGTGCGGACGTCGACCAGGCCGGCCACCAGGGCCGGGACGGCCAGCACCAGGTACCAGGCGGGCAGCAGCCCCCGGGCGAACGTCCACTGGCGGTCCAGGAACTCGCCCACCGTGCGGTCCACCCCGATGCGGCGGCCCGCGTGGTCGCCCAACTCGCCCAGCCCCGCCCCCTGGGTGATCCACAGCAGCACGGCGAGTGCCCCGGCGGCCATGGCGGCCCCCACCACCACGACGGTGCGGTCCAGGCCCCGACGCCGCCACAGCCACAGCCACAGCAGCGGGGCCAGGAACACGCCGTGCCACGAGGCGGCCACCGCGGCGGCCGACGCCGCGGCGGCCCGTCGCAGGGGCCAGTCGCCGGACCGATCAGGAGCCGGGTCGGCCAGCGCCAGCACGGTCCCGATCATCAGGAGGTTGGGCAGGAAGCCCAGGCCGAGGCGGCCGTAGACCCACCACCACGGGGTGGCGACCAGCGCCCCGACGGCCACGGCCACCGGCAACGACCCGAGGCCCAGGCGGCGCCCCACCCACCACAGGGCCGGCACGGTGGCCATCCCCGAGAGGTAGCTCACCGCCTTGAGCTGGACCAGCCCCTCACCGGCCACGGCCGATACCAGGAGGTGGATGCCGGTGAGCAGCGGCGGATGGTGGGTGTAGGGCACCTCGGAGAACGGCGCCCAGGCGGCCCCGAACGACGACCCCGACGGGCCGAGGTCCCAGAAGTTCCGGACGTGGAGGGCGAACTGGCCCAGCACCCGCCCCTCGTGCGAGTCGCCCAGCGGAAGGCCGAACGAGCGGGCCCACGTGACGGCCAGGAAGGCCGCCACGGCGGCCAGCACCACGCCGGCCACCGCCCGGGAACGGGCGTCGTCCAGCGGTCGCGCCCCCGGTCCCTGCATCGCCTCACGATAGTGTCGACCACCGTGGCTGACCGGGTGACCGTGGCCGGATGGGTCGGCTCGACGAATCTGGGCGACGAGTTGCTGTTCCACCTGCTGGGACGGGTCCTCGACGCCCGTGACGTGGCCGTCTCGACGCCGTCCATCGACCCGGAGGCCACCACGAGGATCCATGGCTCGGTCCCCTACGGCACGGCCCCCCGCGGCACGGCTCCCCGGGGCAGGGCCCGTGACCTGGATGCCTTCGGCCACCTGCGACCCTCGGCGCTGCGCCGCCGCCTGGTCACGTCCGACGCCCTGGTGTTCGGCCCCGGCGGGCTCCTCCAGGACGAGACCGGCATCTGGAACCTCCCCTACCACCTGCGGCGCATCCACGCGGCCCGCCGGGCGGCCATGCCGTGGGCCGGCATCGGCCTGGGGGCCGACGGCCTGACCACCGACCGGGGGCGGGCCCGGGTCCGCCGGGCACTGGTCGGCCACACCGGGATCGCCGTGCGCGACGAGCCGTCGGCGGTCGCCCTCCGGGCCCTCGGCGTGGAGCGGGTGGTCCGGGCCGCCGACCTGGCCTTCCTCGTCGAACCCCCGCGCATCGAACGCGACGGCGCCCTCGGCGTGTGCCTGCGGGCCCCGCAGACCGGCCGGCTCCGCCCGGCCGCCCTGGGCGGCGCCCGGCGCTGGCCCGAGGAGCGGGCGGCGTCCATGGCGGCCGCCCTGGACGACACGGCCCGGGCCACCGGCCTGACCGTGCGGTTCGTGTCCCTGGACGCCGTCCACGACGGTCCGGTGCACCGCCAGGTGGCCGAACGGATGGCCACCCCGGCCCAGGTGGTGGACCCCGACCTCCACGGCCTGGTGGCCGCCATGGCCCGGCTGGAGGCGGTGGCCACCATGCGCTACCACGGTGCCGTGCTGGCCGCCGTCGGGGGAGCCGCCGTGGTGGCCCTCCCGTTCTCGCCCAAGCTGCGGTCCCTGGCCACCGACCTGGGGTCGGGCGCCTGCACGCTGGACGCCGACCCCACCCCGGACGGGGAGGCGGCCGCGCTCCCCGGGGCGGTGGCCGACGTGCTGGCCCACCGCCACCACCTGGCCGAGGACGTGGGCCGCCTGCAGGTACTGGCCGGCCGCAACCTCGAGGTGCTGGACGACCTCCTGGCCGTCGCATGAGCACGGCCCCCGACCAGCGCCGACGGCCGGCCGGCCTGCGTGCGGTGTGGACGCTGGCCATGGTCGCCCTGGCCGTCTGGCTGCTGGCCACCCGCCGGGACGCCCTGGGCGACCTGTTCGACGACCTGTCCCCGGTGCCGCTGGTCCTGCTGGTGGCCGCCTCCTGCCTGCTGCTGCTCCCCAACGCCGCCTTCTGGACGCTGGCCCTGCGGGCCATGGGCGAGCGACCCCGCTACGGCACCGTGCTGGGGGCCTCGGCCCAGGCCCTGCTGGCCCGCTACGTCCCGGGGGGCATCTGGTACGCGGCGGGCCGGAGCGTGCTGCTCAGGCGCCACGGCATCGGCGTGGCGGCCTCGACCACGGCCGGCGGCCTGGAACTGCTCCTCGGGGCACCGGTGGCCATGGTCGTCGGCTCGGTGCTGCTGGCCGTCGACGGGCGGACCCCCCCGTGGGTGGCCGTCGGGGCGGTGGCCGCCCTGGTGGCCGGCCTGGCCCTGGGTGGCTCGGTCGCCGGCCGGCTCGTGGCCTGGTGGGTCCGGCGGCGCGGGGGAACGTCGGTCGGGCTCCCGGCCACCGCGGTGCTCTACCGCCTCACCGCCGTGCTGGTCGGCTACTGGCTGGCCATCGGCACCCTGTTCTGGGCGTACCTGGCCGTCGTCGGCTCGACGACCACCGGCTGGACCCGCACGGTGGGCGCCTTCGGCGTGTCGTGGGGCGCCGGGTTCATCGCCCTGTTCGCCCCGCAGGGCCTCGGGGTGTTCGAGGGGGCGCTGGTGGCCGTCCTGGACTGGGGAGCCGAGGCGGTGCTGCTGGTGGCCGGGTTCCGGGCCGTGCTGCTGGTGCGCGACCTGCTGCTGAGCGCCCTGGCCGGCGTCCTGTCCCGCCGGGACCCGTCGGCCGGCCAGCCGACCAGCTAGCCGGCCCGCTGGCTAGCAGTCGGCGAGCATCCGGACCAGCACGTCGACCACCTCGACGGACGGGCGCGCACCGTCGGGCCGGCGGGGTCGCCGCCACTGCTCCGGGTCGGCCAGGAACGCCTCCACCTCGGACGCGTCGTACCGGCTGACCAGCACGTTGTCGCCCACGCCGTCGGGGCGCTCGGTGCGGTCGCGCCACAGCAGGGTGGGCACGCCCAGGCGGGCGCACTCCTCCTGGATGGACCCGCCGTCGGTCAACACGAACGGGGCGGCGGCCAGCATGGTCACGAACTCGGCGTACGGCACCAGGTCGGTGGTGGCCACCCCGAGGGCCTCCACCCCGTGGCGACCACCCCGGCGGGCCAGCACCCCGTCGGTGGGCGGATGGACGGCGAAGGTGACCGGCACGCCCGACCCGGCCACCCGGCCCAGCAGGGCCACGAACCCGTCGAACCGCTCGGCCCGGTGCAGGTTCTCCACCCGGTGCATGGTGGCCACCACCGGCCCCGACCCGGGCGCCACCTCGGCCACCGCGTCGCCCAGGGCCTCCAGGCCGGTGTTGCCCGACGTGGCCACCGTCCGGTCGGCCAGGCCCATGGCCGCCAGGTTGGCCACCGACGCCCCGTCGGGGGCCAGGCACACCGCGGCCCGACGCATGACCAGCACCCGGATGGCCTCCTCGGGGAACGGATGCCGGAGGCTGCCCGACCGCAGGCCGGACTCCAGGTGGGCCACCGGCAGGCCGGCCCGCCGGGCCAGCACGGTGGCCAGCAGGGTCGACGGGGTGTCGCCGTGCACCAGGCAGACGCCGGGTCGGTCGTCGAACACCCGGCGACGGAGCCGACGGCGCGACGCCAGCAGGCCGACCAGCCCGCCGGCCCACCGGACGGCGGCGGGCAGGGTGTCGGCGTCGCGTGTGCCCCCCAGCCGGACGTCAGGCTCGCGGACGCCGAGCTGGCGGCGCAGCCCGGGCAGGTAGGCGCCGTGCTGGCCCGTCTCCACCAGCCGGTACTCCACCCCCCGGCGCTCCATCTCGCGCAGCACCGGGGCCACCTTGATGGCCTCGGCCTTGGTCCCCCAGACGACGTGGACCACCGGGGGGCCGACCGCCGCCCCCGAACCGTCCGTCACCGGTGAACCACGTCCCATGGCCACAGATGGTGCTACACGGAGACCCCCACCGGTGAACCACCCCCGGCCGGACCCCCGCCTACCCTGTCACCGGTCCGACCCCCGGACCCACCACCTGCCATGACCTCCGACCCGTCCACCGACCCGTCCACCCCCGCCTCATCCGAGCCGTCCGCCGACGGGCTCTTCCCGGTCGACCGACCGACCCCGCTGCCGACGTACCTCCGCGACCTGTGGGACCGGCGGGACTACATCGTGCGGGTGCCGCTGAACGACCTCCGGTCCCAGAACGCCCACACCCTGCTGGGCGGCCTCTGGCTGGTGCTCAACCCGCTGCTCCAGGTCGGCGTGTACTTCCTGGTGTTCGGGGTGATCATGCCCATCGACCGGGGCGTGGACAGCTACCTGGTCTTCCTGACCCTCGGGGTGTTCGCCTTCCACTACTCCCAGCGGATCATCAGCGACGGCGCCCGGTCGATGGTGTCGTCCATGGGCCTCATCCGGACCCTGCGGTTCCCCCGGGCCACCCTGCCGCTGTCCAACTCGGTGGGCCAGGCCGTGGCCTTCGGGCCGGTGTTCGCGGTGATGCTGGTCGTGGTGCTGGCCCACGGCAACGCCCCGACGTTCCGCTGGCTGGGGCTGCCCGTGCTGTTCGCCCTCCAGTCGATGTTCAGCCTGGGAGCCAGCCTGGCCGCCGCCCGGTTCAACCACCTGTACCGCGACCTCGAGAACCTGCTGCCGTTCGTGTTCCGCCTGCTGTTCTACGTGTCGGGCGTCCTGTACTCGGTCGACCACTACGTGGACGACGCCGTGCTGCGGGGCCTGTTCGCCCTCAACCCGATGTACGTGTACGTGACGGCCTGGCGGTGGGTGATGGTCGGCGGGCCGGCCACCGGCATCGAGGCGGCGGCCGCCGTGGCCTGGGCGCTGGGCGCCCTGGTGGCCGGGTTCGCCGTGTTCCGGGCCGGCGAGCAGACCTACGGGCGGACCGGATGACCGCCCTGGCCCTGCGCTGCGTGGACGCCGAGGTGACCTACACCATCCGGTCCCACCGGCCCCTGATCCGCGACCTGCTGCGCGGCCAGCGGCCGGCCGCCCAACGGGTGCACGCCCTGCGGGGCGTGAGCTTCGACGTGCCGGTGGGCCAGAGCGTCGGGGTGGTCGGCCCCAACGGGTCGGGCAAGACGACCCTGCTGCAGGCCACCACCGGGCTGCTCCCGGTGTCGGCCGGCCAGATCCTGGTGCGGTCGGTGCCGGCCTTCCTGGGCGTGCAGGCCGTGCTGCGCAACCAGTTGTCGGGCCGACGCAACATCGAGATCGGCCTGCTGGCCCAGGGGCTGGACCGCGACGCGGTGGACGACCTGGTGCCCTCGGTGGTCGAGTTCACCGGCCTGGGCGACGCCATCGACATGCGCATGGAGACCTACTCGTCGGGCATGCGGGCCCGACTGCACTTCGCGGTGGCCACCGCCACCTCGCCGGAGATCCTGCTCATCGACGAGGCCCTGGCCGTCGGCGACCGGGCCTTCCGGGCCAAGAGCGCCCGACGACTCGACGAGCACCGGGCCAACGCCGGCACGGTGCTGCTGGTCAGCCACGACCTGGGCGAGGTCCGACGGTCCTGCGAGCGGGTGATCTGGCTGCAGGACGGCCGCATCGTGGCCGACGGCCCCACCGACGAGGTGCTGGCCGCCTACGAGGCCTCCTGACCGTCCCTCCGGTCGGGCCTCCCCGGGCCGACCAGGAAGCCGAACCCCCACGACAGGTGCATGGCCGGGAAGACGGCCAGCAGGCGGACCACCTCGGCCGGGCCCCGACCCACCAGCGCCGAGGCCACTGCCACGGCGGCCAGGTAGCCGGCCGGCACCAGCAGGGCCACCGGCCACCACGGGGCCACCACCAGGCCGGCCACCACGCCGACCGTGGCCGCCGGAGCCGCCACCTGGCGCCCGCGCAGCGACCGGGGGTGGCGCCCCAGCACCCGGCGCTTCCAGCGGCCGTACCCGGCGTACTGGCGGGCCAACGAGGCGACGGTGCCCCGGGGCCGGTAGGCCACCCGTAGCGCCGGGTCGAACCACACCGTGCCCCCGGCCTCCCTCAGGCGCCAGTTCAACTCGTAGTCCTGGTTGCGGACCAGCGTCTCGTCGAACAGGCCGACGGCCTCCAGGGCGTCGCGCCGGAACACCCCCAGGTACACCGTGTCGACCGGTCCCTCGTCCCCGCCCCGCCGGTAGCGGGCGTCACCGGCCCCGAACGCCGACGCCATGGCCCGCCCCACCGCCGACTCCATCGGCGTGGACCCGACGGGATCCTGGACGCCACCCACGTTGACCGCCCCGGTCCGGCCCAGGGTCTCCACGGCCCGGGCCACGTAGCCCGGCGGGAGCACGGCGTGGCCGTCGACCCGGACGACCACCGGCGCCGAGGTGGCCCGGATCGCCGCGTTCAGGCCGGCCGGCGTGGACCCGTCCGGATTGTCGACCACCGTCACCCGCCGGTCACCGGCCGCCAGCCCGTCGGCCACCGACCGGGTGTCGTCGTCCGACGGGCCGACGGCGATGCACACCTCCATCGGACCGGGCGCCTCCTGGGCCAGCACGCTGGCCACCGCGGCGGCCAGGGTGGCCGCCCCGTCGCGGACCGGGAGCACCACCGCCACCCGTGGCGGGCCGTCCATCAACTTCCCCGGCGGAGGATGACCAGCGCGGTGCGGGCCAGGATCTGCAGGTCCAGCACCGGCGACCACGAGACCAGGTACTGCAGGTCGTGGCCCAGCTTGTAGGCCGGATCGGTGTGGTAGCCGGCCCGCACCTGGGCCAGCCCGGTGATCCCCGGAGCGATCTCGTGGCGCCGGCCGTAGCCGGGCAGGACCGCCTCGAACTCGGCGATCCGCTCCGGACGCTCGGGTCGCGGCCCGACCAGGGACATCCGGCCCTGCACGACGTGCCAGACCTGGGGCAGCTCGTCCAACCGGGTGCGGCGCAGCCACCGGCAGCCCCGGACCACCCGGTCGTCGTCCACGGTGGCCAGGCGGGCCGTCCCGTCGGCCTCGGCGTCGTGCCGCATGGTCCGGAACTTGGCCAGCGTGAACGGCTCGCCGTGGCGCCCCGTCCGGACCTGGCGGTACAGCACCCCCGGTCCGGCCACCAGGCGCACCCAGGCCGCCACGACGGCCAGCAGCGGCACCACCACCGGGGCGACGACCACCAGCACGACCAGCTCCACGAGGCGCTTCAGGCGGACCTGGTGGGTCCGTAGCGCCCGGGCCCGGATGGCCACGTACGGCATGCCGCCGATCTCGCGCACGTCCCGCAGGCCGAGCAGCGTGGTGGTCGCCGTGACCCGCAGGTACACCCCGCGCCCCGACCGGTCCAGCGTGGTCAGCGGCTCGGGCACCACGTCACCGAGGGGCACGTCGTCCACGAACACCACGTCGGTGGCCCGATGCTCGGCCGCCGAGGCGGCCGCCCCATCGGCCACTGGTACCCGGGCCACCACGACGGCCGCCCGGTCGCTCTCGGTCAGGTGGGCAGCCGCCCGGTCGGTCTCGGCGGTCGACCCGACCAGCAGCACCCGGGGCGGCCCGAAGCGGCGGGCCCGGAGCCGACGGGACAGGGCACGGGTACCGACGGCCACCAGGACCACCCCGGCCCCGACGGCGGCCAGGTTGGCCCGGGGCACGGCATAGCGACCGGTGGGCAGCACCAGGACGAACCCGATGGCCAGGGCCACCAGGGTGAGGCCCACCACCCGGGCGAACCACTGCCGGTGGCCGAGGCGGGCCTGCTTCTCGTACAGGCCCCCCAGGTAGAACGTGGCCTGCAGGATGGCCGTCAGGGCCACCATGCCGGCCACCAGCTCGCCCGGCTCGGGCCAGTCGGCGCCGAAGCGCACCACGGTCACGGCCACCACCACGGCCAGGATCCCCACGGCGTCCAGCACGTACAGCCACCGGAACCCGGCCCGCCACAGGCGCAGGTACCACCGGCGCAGGTGGGGGCCCGGGGCCTCCGGATCGACGTCCGGCACGGAGAGGGGGGTGGGGTGGTCCATCACGGGATCCCGATCAGCGTAGAAGGCGACCGCCGTCGCTCCCGAGCGGGGCCACACCGCCATGGGGCGCCCCCGAGCGGCAGGGGGGCGCCCGGTAGGCTCGGTCGGTGCCCCTCCCCCGGCTGCCGCGGTCGCGCCGCGACCTCCACGCACTCCTCCCGGTGGACCTGCTGGTCAACCTGACCCTGCGCGACCTCCGCTCCAAGTACAAGCGGTCGGCCCTGGGCTGGACCTGGTCGGTCCTGAACCCGGTGGTCGCCGTGGTCGTCTACTCGGCGGTCTTCTCGGTGTTCCTCCGGATCGAGCCGACGACCGGCGACCCCAGCGGCATCCACTCCTATGCGGTGTTCCTGCTGGTCACCCTGCTGCCGTGGCAGTTCCACGTGACCAGCCTCACCGAGGCCACCCGGGCCATCACGGCCAACGGCCCGCTGGTCACCAAGATCTACTTCCCCCGCTGGGTGCTGCCCACGTCGTCGGTGCTGGCCCGCTTCCTGACCCTGCTGGTCGAGATGGCCGTGCTGCTGGTCCTGGTCGCCGTACTGCAGGGACACATCGCCTTCCAGTGGATCCCCGTGGTGCTGCTCCTCATGGTGCTGCAGCTGCTGTTCACCATCGGCCTGGCCCTGATGATCAGCGCGGCCAACGTCTACTTCCGGGACGTCCAGCACTTCCTGGGCGTGGCCCTGGCGCCGTGGATGTTCCTGACGCCGATCCTGTACCCGCTGAACATGGTCCCGGCCGACCGGGAGTTCCTGGGCATCGGCTACCGCACCCTGTACCAGTTGAACCCGATGGTGTCGTGGGCCAAGGCCTACCGGAACGTGCTCTACGACCTGCGGTTCCCCTCGGCCGAACGGTGGCTGGCCATCGTGGCGGCCACCGGCATCGTCCTGGCCATCGGCTTCCGGGTGTTCAACCGACTCGAGCCCCGCATGGCCGAGGAGGTGTGAGCATGGCCCCCGACACCCGCGGTGCGGCGGTGCGCCTCGACGGCCTGGGCAAGCGGTTCCGCCTCACCCACGACCGGAACTGGACGCTGAAGGCCACCATGCTGGCCGGCCACCGCACCCGCTACGAGGAGTTCTGGGCCCTGCGCGGCGTGGACCTGGAGGTCCCCCACGGCTCCACCTTCGGGATCATCGGCGGCAACGGCTCGGGCAAGAGCACGCTGCTGAAGGTGCTGGCCGGCATCCTCCGCCCCGACGAGGGCACGGCCACCGTGGACGGTCGCCTGTCGGCGCTGCTGGAACTCGGGGCGGGCTTCCACCCCGAGTTGACCGGCCGCGAGAACGTGTACCTGAACGGCGCCATCCTGGGCTTCACCTCCCGGGAGATCCGTCGACGCTTCGACGACATCGTGGGCTTCGCCGAACTGGACCGCTTCATCGACGAGCCGGTCCGCAACTACTCGTCGGGCATGTACGTGCGGCTGGGGTTCTCGGTGGCCATCCACGTCGAACCGGAGATCCTGCTGGTCGACGAGGTGCTGGCCGTCGGCGACCACTCGTTCCAGAAGCGCTGCCTGGACCGCTTCGCCCAGCTCAAGGCCGAGGGCCGCACCATCATCCTGGTCAGCCACGACCTGGACATGGTGGGCTGGCTGTGCGAGAACACGGCGTGGATCCAGCAGGGGTCCCTGCAGGCCGTCGGTCCGTCCGCCGAGGTCATCGGCCAATTCCTGGACGGAGCCGACGACGAGCCGGCGTCCGCGGCGGGGTCCGCTCCGGGGTCCGCTCCGGGGGTCCCGTCGGCCTCCCCGCCCGCCCGGGGAACCACCGGGCGGTTCGGCGGCCTCGGCCCCGACGACCTGGTCCGGGCCGTCGAGCTGGTCGACCCCAACGGGCACCGGACCGAGAGCGTGGGCTCGGGCCGCCCGGTCCGCCTGCGCGTCCGGGTGGACGCCGGACGGGCCCCCGGGCCGGTGACCGTGGCCCTCGGCCTGTACCGGGCCGACGGCACGCATGTGGCCAGCATCAACTCGGGCGCCACGGCCCGGGGTGCCGACGGCGACACCGTCGACGTCGACTACGCCATCGACGCCCTGGCCGTCCAGCCCGGGACCTACGAACTCTCCGTGGCCCTCCACGACGACACCATGCGCAAGGTGTTCGAACGCCACACCCACCTGGTGCGCTTCGAGGTGGAGGCCACCGACGGCAGCCAGCAGAACGGGCTGGTGGCCCTCGGCGGGACATGGTCGGCCCAACCGGTGGGCGACCAGTCGGCAGGCGACCAGTCGGCGGGTCCCCGATGAACGACCACCGCTGGCGCGACGGCTCCGAGGACCGCATCACCGCGGTGCTCCGGTCGGCCACCGACCGGTCCAGCGCATCGGACGAGCTGGCCGGCCACATCGACGACTGGCCCACCCGCTACCACTTCGGTCGGGCCCGCACGAACGTGCTGCACCCGTTGCGCCTGGGGCCCGGCGTCCGCGTCCTGGACGTCGGCGCGGGCAGCGGGGTGAACAGCCGGTGGGCCGCCGAACAGGGGGCCACCGTGGTGGCCGTGGAGGGCGACGCCCTACGGGCCGGTGCGGCCGCCCTGCGGTGCGACGGGCTGGACGTCGACGTCCGGCACGGACCAGCCACCGGGGTGGTCGACGCCGACGGGTTCGACGTGGTGCTGTGCATCGGCGTGCTGGAGTACTCCGGCGACCACCCGGGCCACTTCCTGGGCCACCTGGCCGGGCTGGTACGCCCCGGCGGTGCCCTGGTGGTGGCCATCGAGAACCGGTTCGGCCTCGCCTACTGGCTGCAGGCCGACGAGGACCACCTCGGGCTGCCCTTCGTGGGCCTGGAGGGCTACCCGCCGGTGGCGGCCACCGAGGCCACGTCCACCGTGCGGACCTTCTCGCGGACCGAGCTGGCCGGGCACCTCGACGACGCCGGGATGGCCGCCCAGCGGTGGTACCAGCCCTTCCCCGACTACAAGCTGCCGACCGCCCTGCTCACCGACCGGTGCTACGACCAACCCGACGCGGTGGACCTGGTCGACCAGCTGGTCGGCCCACCCATCGACCGCAGCCGCATGGGCGGCCGGGTCTCGGCCGACGAACGGGCCATCCACCGGGAGCTGGTGGCGTCCGGCCAGGGACCGGCCATGGCCAACTCGTTCCTCGTGGTGGCCGCCGCCGACGACACGGCCCTGGACCGCCGGTCCGACGGTGACACCCTGGCCTGGCGGTTCACCGGCGACCGGCGGCGGGCCCACCTGCGGGTACGGCGACTCTCCGACGACGGGGTGCGACGCATCGACCGGCGGGCCACCCATCCCACCGCCGCCGACCCCGGAGCCTCCACCTGGCTGCACCTGCGGTCGCCCGGCGGGACCGCGGAGGACTACACGCCGGGCCCCAACCTCGAACAGGAGGCCCTGGAACGGCTCCGGGCCGGTGACCTCCCCGGCCTCGGGGGCGTGCTGGCCGCCTGGTCGACCGTGGCCGACCGGGTGACGGTCCACCGCACGGTCGCCGGCCACGAGGCCCATCCGTTCCTGCCCGCCGGCGACCGGGCCGTGCTGCCCGGCGACCACCTGGACCTGGGCCTGGACAACCTGGTCGGCCCGGTCGACCACCCCGACGACATCGGCTTCGTGGACGACGAATGGGTGGCCACCGGCGGCGTGGACCGGGACCTCGTGGCCATGCGCACCTGCTGGAAGCTGGCCGCCTCCCTGGTGGCCGGCGGTACCCGCCACCCGTGGCCCCCGACCACCACCGTGGACCGGTTGGCCGACGAACTGGCCGCCCTGGTGCCCGGCGGCCCGCCGGCGGCCACCGTCGAGGCGCTCCACGTGGCCGAGGCGTCGCTCCGGGTGGAGGCGCTCGGCGGCGACGTGGCCACCCACGTGGCCCAGCTGCGGGCGGTGGGGCGCCGCAGCGTGGCCGACCCGACGGTGGGGAGCGGACAACGGTCCCCGCTCCGCCGGAGGCTCAGCGCCCTCAAGCGGCTCCCCGGCGGCTCCCTCCTGGCCGACCTGGTCCGCCGTCTCCGCTGAACCGGCCCGGAGGCCCCCGACGGTCGGTCAGCGGGTGAAGAACCGGCAGGTCCCGTCGTGGCCCGCCGCGACGTAGCCGGCCCCGACCAGCACGGTGGCCACCTCGTCGCCCCCGCCGTGGCCGAGGCAGACGGCATCGGGGGCCAGCACCGCCAGGGCGCCGACCACCGCATCGGCCCCCCATTCGGCATGGCCGTGTTTCAGGGCGTGGCTCAACGTCAGGCGGTCCACAGCGTGGAAGCCGGGACCGGCATGCCGGCCCCCGAGGTACGAGGACCGGGGGTTCACGGCCCGCACGTCGACGCCCAGGACGGCCACCGCGAAGTCGACCTCCTCGGGACCGGCCACCGTGCCACCCACCGGAGCCATGGCGATCAGGGTGCGGGCACTGTCCACCTCGGGCCGGGGCAGGTCCACCGCCGGCGGCCACGCCAACTCGGTACCCCGGTTCTCGGCGCTGGTGATGGGGGTCCCCACGACCAGCAGGCCGGCCAGCACCACCACCGGCAGCACGGCCGGGGCGGCCCGCACCCCGGGTCGAACCGCGGTCAGCACCAGGCCGACCATGGCCGGAAGGGGCAGCACCCACAGGGTCCGCCAGGCCACCGCGTCGGCCTCGCCGGTCGCGTCCAGGACGTCGAGCACCCCGGGGGCCAGCACTGCCCCGAACACCACCACCGGTCCGGCCAGCAGCACCATGCGCGACCCCCGGGGGCCCACCACCACCCAGGCCGTCAACGCGCAGGCCAGGGCCACGAAGGCCGGGAGGCCGTCGCCGAACACCATGCGGAGCACGGCCACCGGTTCGGTCCCGCTGTCCAGCAGGCGACCCACGTCCACGAAGGCCAGGACGGCCCCCAGGTCGTCCAGCCGCTGGGGTTCGGCGACCAGCGCGTACAGGCCGGCCAGCAGGGCCGGAGCCACGGCGACCAGCGCGGCCAGGGCGCGCCGGGGCACCCCCCGGTCCCAGGCCGCGGCGGCCACGGCGGCCAGGACGACCGGCGGCGCGACCAGCACCGACGAGGAGGTCAACCCGAGGCCGGCCACCACCCCGGCGGCGACCAGCCACAGGTGTCGGCGACCACCGGCCCGGCCGTAGGCGGCCCCGTGGTGCCAGAGGGTGGGCACGACCAGCAGCAGGAAGACCGCCTTGCCCTGCCAGGACCGGCCGGCGAAGAAGTTCCCGAACGAACCGTGCACGGCTCCGTCCAGCACCAGGAAGGCCGTACCGGCCCACGTGGCGGCCGCTGCGCTCCGGGCGCCCAGGCCCCGCAGCAGGCGCCAGGTGGCCAGGACGGCCAGGGCGGCCACCAGCGGACCGAGCCCCAGGTGGGACAGCCCGACCGCCGAGACCCGCCCGGCGGCCGCCGCGCTGCCCACCAGGGCCTCCACCGAGGTGGCCAGGGCGGCCGGCCGCTCCACGGGCAGCACGTCGTCGCTGAAGATGGTGTCCCGGTCGGGGAACGCCCCGTCGTGGGCGGCCACCCACGCCGACCGGTTGACCACGAACACGTCGTCCTGGTCGGGTCGCACCATGACCAGCGAGAGCAGGGCGACCAGCACGGCCAGCGCCAGCACCGACACGGCGGCCGTGCGCGACGTGCGGTGGAGCACCGCCCGGGTGGTGGTGACCGCCGTCGGCCCGGCCGCCCGGACGGCCCGGGCCGCCACGTACAGCACCCCGAGCAGGCCCAGCCAGGCCACCGGCCACCAGAGGCCCTCGACGTCGACCACGGCCAGCAGGCCGGCGGCGGCCACCGCGGCGACCACCGGCCAGCGGGTCAGGCGACCGGCCGACCCCGGCCCGGCCGGCGCGGCCCACCCGGGACCGGAACGGACCAGGGCCACCACCACGGCCACCACCACGGCCAGCCAGACGCCGAACGCCCCGTCGCGACCCACCCCGGTCAGACGGGCCAGGTGGAACACCGCCGTCCAGGCCGCCAGGGCGACGACCACCCCGTCGAGGGTCCGGTCGGCCCGGCGGGCGATGACGTCGCCGGCGTCGACGTGCACGGTCAGCCCACCCTCCCGGCGACCGCCTCGGCCACCGCGTCGCGGTGGTCCCGCAGCCCCGGTCCACCGATGGCCCGCAGGACGCCGTTGTCCAACGCCGAGTAGACGGGCCGGGGGGCCGGCGACGCGGGATCCAGGCCCGGATCGGGCCGGGCCACCACCCGGTCGGGGTCGTGCCCGGCCAGCACGGCCACGTGCCGTGCGAACCCGAACCAGGTGGTCGGCCCCCCGTTGGTGGCGTGCACCACCCCGGGGACCCGCCGGTCGGCCAGGTCGGCCAGCACCGGGACCAGGTCGGCCACGAACGTCGGACAGGCCTGCCGCTGGTCGACCATGGGGAGCGTCCCCCCGCCGGACAACCCCTCCAGGACGGCGTCGACCATGCCGGGCCCGTCGGCCGGCTGGAGCCAGCTGGTCCGGACCACGGTGGCGTCCGGACCGGCGGCCACCTCGCCGGCCAGCTTGGTGGCGCCGTAGGTGCCCAGCGGGCCGGTCGGATGGTCCTCGGGGTAGGGCTCGGTGGCCCGACCGTCGAAGACGAAGTCGGTGGACACGTGCACCAGGTGGGCGCCCACCGAGCCGGCGGCCTCCCGGAGGTGGCCCACCGCCTCGGCGTTGACCCGGTGGGCCCGCTGTGGATCGGATTCGCAACCGTCCACGTCGGTCCACGCCGCACAGTTCACGACCACCGTCGGACGGTGCTCGGCCACCGCCGCGTGCACCCCATCGGGGTCGGCCACGTCGAGTGCCCGCCGATCCAGGCCGACGACCCCGGCAGGCCGGCCCCCGAAGTGGGCCGCCACGGCCCGACCCAGGCGGCCGCCGGCGCCGACCACCAGGACGGTCACCGGTCGTCCCCGACCAGGGGCTCCCACCACCCCGGATGGTCCCGGTACCACCCCACCGTCCCGGCCAGGCCCTCGTCCAGGTCGCGTTCGGGCGCCCAACCCAGCCCGCGGATCCGGGTGGTGTCGACCGAGTACCGCCGGTCGTGGCCCGGACGGTCGGCCACGTAGTCCACCGCGGACTCGTCGGCCCCGCACAGGGCCAGCAGGCGGCGGGTCAGCTCCAGGTTCGAGACCTCGGCACCGGCCCCCACGTTGTAGACCGTCCCCACCTGGCCGTCGGCCAGCACCGCCTCCAGGGCGGCGCAGTTGTCGTCCACGTGGCACCAGTCGCGGACGTTGCCCCCATCGCCGTACAACGGCACCCGGCCACCGCGCAGCAACCGGGTCACGAACAACGGGATGACCTTCTCGGGGTACTGGAACCGGCCGTAGTTGTTCGACGACCGGGTCACCACCACCGGTAGGCCGAAGGTCTCGTGGTACGACAGGGCGATCAGGTCCGATGCCGCCTTGGACGCCGAATAGGGCGAGCTGGGGGCCAGGCGGTCCGACTCGGTGAACGACCCGACGTCGATCGACCCGTACACCTCGTCGGTCGACACGTGCAGCACCCGCCCGATCCCCGTCTCGAGGGCCACCCGGCACAGGGTGGCCGTGCCCTCGCAGTTGGTGGTGACGAACCGGGCCGGGTCGGTCAGCGAGCGGTCCACGTGGCTCTCGGCCGCGAAGTGGACCACCGCGTCGTGGCCCGGCATGGCGGCGGCCAGCGCCACCGGGTCGCACACGTCGGCGTGCACGAACCGGTAGCCGGGGCTCCCGTCCAGGTCGGCCAGGTTGGCCGGGTTCCCGGCGTAGGTCAGGGCGTCGTAGACCGTCACCTCGTCGCCCCGGGCCACGGCCCGGTGCACGAAGTTGGCGCCGATGAACCCGGCGCCGCCGGTCACGAGCAGGCGCACCTCAGCACTCCCCCGGCACCGACGGGTGGACCGGCCGCCGGTCGGCCGGCAGGTCGTCCCGGCGGGGGTTGGCCCCGTCGCGGGCCGACAGCACCGGATCGACCACGCCCCAGTCGGCACCGATGGCCGGATCGTCCCACGCCACCCCCAGTTCGTCGTCCGGGTCGTAGGTCCCGTCCACCAGGTAGGTCAGGGTCAGGTCGGTGAGCGCCGCGAACCCGTGGGCCACCCCGGGCGGGATGTACAGGCCCCGGTGGCGGTCCGGACCGGCGCCGCCCAGGTCCATGACCACGGTGGCACCGTCGGTGGGCGACCCGACCCGCAGGTCGTGCAGCACGACCCGGGCCAGCCCGGCCACCACCACCCAGTAGTCGGCCTGGTACCGGTGGTAGTGCAACCCGACCAGCGAACCGGCCACCCGGTCGGCCCGGTTCCCCTGCACCATGGCCGGCACGTCGCCCAGCCACTCCTGGCGCCACGTCTCCACGAACGACCCCCGGTCGTCGGCGTGGACCACCGGATCCACGACCAGCACGCCGTCGATGGCCGTCGAGGCCGACACCTCAGCCATCGGTCCCTCCCCCCAGGTCAACCACCGAATGGTCGCCCAGCAGCAGCGACAGGGCGACCGGATCGGACGCCGGACCGGTCACCTCGGCCTCACGACCCAGCACCGAGGCGGTCAGGCGATCCAGGTCCTCCACCCGGGCCCCGTCCATGAGCACCGAGTGCTCCACCGTCGACCGGTCGATGACGCATCCCCGGCCGACGGCCACGTAGGGGCCGACCGTGCTGCCGGTGATCCGGGCCCCGGGGGCCACCACCACCGGCCCGACCAGGGTGGAGTCCACGACCTCGGCGCCGTCGTCGACGTCGACCCGGTCGCCGTCCAGGCGGTCCAGGACCAGCCGGTTGCACTCCAGGAGCGGGTCCTTCTTGCCGGTGTCGATCCACCAGCCGTCCAGGACCCGGTGCTCGACGGCCTCCCCGGCGTCCAGCAGCCACTGGATGGCGTCGGTGATCTCCAGCTCGCCACGGTCCGACGGCCCGATGGCCCGGACCGCCTCGTGGATGCGGGGGCCGAACAGGTACACCCCGACGAGGGCCAGGTCCGAGGGCGGGTCGGCCGGCTTCTCCACCAGGCCGACGATCGCACCGTCGGCGTCCAGGTCGGCCACCCCGAACGACGACGGGTCGTCCACCCGGGCCAGCAGGAGCCGGGCGGCCGACGAACCGTCGAACCCGTCGACCACGTCGTCCAGTGGGTCCTCGAACATGTTGTCGCCCAGGTACATGACGAACGGCTCGTCGCCCAGGAACGACCCGGCGACCATCACCGCATGGGCCAGGCCCAGCGGGTGCTCCTGGGGCAGGTAGGTGACCGACGCACCCCACCGGCTGCCGTCGCCCACGCTGGCCTCCACCTCGGCCGCCGTGTCGCCCACCACGATCCCGATGTCGGTCACGCCCACCCCCACGAGGTCGGCCACCACGTAGTGCAGGATCGGGACGTTGGCGATCGGCACCAGCTGCTTGGCGCTGGTGTGGGTCAGGGGCCGCAGCCGCCGCCCACTCCCACCGGCCAGGATCAGACCCTTCACCGGAACGAGGGTATCGGGGGGCCCACGGAGCCTCCGGGCGCCCCGTTCAGCGCCCGGCCGCCTTGGCCAGCCCCACCAGGAACACCAGGACCGTGGTGGCCACCTGCTGGGCCTGTGAGCCGTCCAACGAGAAGCCCTCGGCCACCCGCTCGAGGGCCTCCTGGTCGCCGTCGGCGGCCAGGTAGGCCGAGGTGACCCGTTCGGTGCCCGCCTGCTCGGGGACGTCCAGCGGATCGCGCTCGCCCGACGACAGGCTGAGCAGGAAGGCCACCACCCACACCGCGGCGTGCTGGAACTCGGGCACCGTCATCTTCAGGTGGTCGGCCGCCGCGGTGATGGTCGCCAGGTCCTCGACGGTGAACGCCGAGGTCACCCGGTACTCGTCCACCCGCTGGTCGGGGAAGGCGGCGCCGGCGTCCGGCGGGCCGTACCCGACGGAGAACCAGTTGGACCGCAGGCCGAACTCCCGCCGGAAGCGGTCTCCCGACACGACGAACCGGCTGCCGTCCCGGGCCCGGAGCTCCACCCCGACGGCCCGGCCACCGTCGTCGCCGAAGCCGTCCCGTTCGACCACCTCGATCTCGTACAGGTCGCCCGAGCCGAACGCCTCGCTGACCCGGTCCACGTCGATCTGGTCGGTCCAGCGGTGGACGGGGTTGATGGACACGTCGTCGCCGGCGTCGGGCACGCCGGTGAAGTCGACGGTGATGGTGTGTCCGCCGGTCGACGCCGAGAACTCGGTGCGGGACACCACCCCGTCCAGCAGGCGGACCATGCCGGCCGTGGCGGCCACCGCAGCGTCGGTCGCCGCGGCCTCGTGGTCCCACCCTTCCGAACCCCGGCGGCTCCGGCGGCCCGAGTAGACCTGACAGCGGATGGTGTCACACGTCTTGGCGTAGGCGTAGCGGACCTCGGCCAGGGCGTAGGACCGGGCGGCCACCGCCTGGACCTCGAGCGCCGCCTGCCCCGCACCGCCACCCATGGTCGACCAGGTCGACGGCATCTCGCTGGGCACCACCGACCGCAGGTACTGCTCGACGGCCACCCAGTTGACCGTCCGCTGGCGCGCCCCGTAGCGGGCCGCCCGGATCTCCCCCCGGTACCAGGTGGTCGACGTCGGCCCCTCGCAGAGCTGCAGCGTCTGGTCCAGGCCGGCGGTGGCCGTGTCGACCAGCTGGTAGGCCATGCCGTCGGCCGTGGAGGCGGTGCCGGCGTCGGATCCCGGCGTCGACCCGATCGGCCAGGCGGCGGCCACCCGGGCCACCGGGCTCTCGATGACCAGGCCGGTGTCGGTGAAGCCACCGCCACACGACGACCCCGACAGCACCCGGTACCGGTCGACGTCGCCGTCCAGCACCAGGCGGACCACCTTGGAGGCCACCACGGTCCACGGCCCCTGGAGGCCGGCGACCACCAGGATGCCGTCGGACAGGTACACGGTGGTCGGATCGCTGTCATGGGACAGCAGGCGGACGCCGATCTCGACGTCGGGCACCACCGTCGGCGTGGTTCCCCCGTAGTAGTGGTCGAGGATCTGGTCGCGCCCCCAGCCCTCGTCGACCGCGTAGCCCAGCGCCCCGTACTGGCCCATCCCCCGCCCGTGCCCCCAGCCGCGACCGTCGACCACCACGGGGCCGTAGTCCACCGAGTAGATCGGCGGGGCGAACCGGCCCGGAATCCGCAGTTCCTGGCCGATGGACAGGAGGTCGGCGTTGGTGATGGCGTTGGCCTCCATCAGGGCGGCCACCGTCACGCCGTGGGTCGCCGCGATGGCCGACAGGCTGTCACCGGACTGCACCGTCACGAACAACGGCGGCCGGGTGGTGGCCGGCGGCATCGAACCGGGGATGGTCAGCTCCTGGCCCACCGAGATCAGGTCCGGGTCGGACAGGCCGTTGGCGTTCATCAGGGCCGAGACCGACACGCCGTGCTCGGCGGCGATGCCCGACAGGCTGTCGCCCGACCGCACGGTCACCACGACGGGACCGGTGGGGGCGACCGGCACGGTGGCCCCCGGGACCAGCAGCTCCTGGCCGACGTGCACGGTGTCGGGATCGGTGATGCCGTTGGCCTGGATCAGCGCCGAGAGGGTCACCCCGTACTCCGCGGCGATGCCCGACAGGCTGTCGCCCCGCTGGACCACCACGACCAGGGTGGGCAGGGTGGTCGGCGTGGCCCCCGCCCCCGGGATGACGAGCCGCTGGCCCATGGAGATCCGGTCGGGGTCGGTGATGCCGTTGGCCGCCATGAGCGCCGAGACGGAGGTGCCGTGCTCGGCGGCGATCTCCGAGAGGCTGTCGCCGGCCTCCACGGTGACCATGGTGTCGGCGGCCGCCGGGGCCTCGACGACCAGCAGCGTCGACACCAGGGCGGCCACGACGACCATCGCCCGGGCGGTGCCCGGGCGGCGCATCGGTCTCGTCAGCAGTGGGATCGGCATCAGCTGGTCGTCCACGAGGTCGGTTCCGCGGGTCGGTCGGCGTACGGGGACGCCCCACCCCACCCGGCGGGTCAGTGTAGGAGTCGGGTCCGGCGGGTGAGGAGCACCGCCATGGCCACCATGGTGGTGGCCACCGCGGCCAGCAGCGCCAGCTCCACCCGGAGGAACAGATCGTCGCCCAGGGCCAGCACCACCGGGAAGGCCGACAGGCCGACCAGCCAGGCCAGGGCCATCCGGCCCTGGCACCGGAAGGCGATCAACGCCTGGGCCAGGCACAGCACGACCATGAGCACGGCGCTGGACCCGGCCAGCAGGACCATGTCGCGTCGACCGACGGCGAACTCGGCTCCGAAGGCCAGCTCCACGATCCGGTGGCCGACCAGGCCGCACGCCACCACGGCGGCCACCCCGAGGGAGCCCACGAGGGCCAGCAGGCGACCCAGCACCTGGCTGAACTCGTCGTACCTCGAGTCGGCGGCCAACGCCGAGAGCCGGGGCAGCAGGGAGGCCTGGACGGCCTGGAAGAAGAACAGCGGCACCCGGGCCACCAGGAGGGCGTTGAGGAAGCGGCCGGCCTCCTCGCGTTCGGCCGGCCCGGCCAGCATCTCGACGGCCAGCGGGCTGACGTTGAGCACCAGCGCGGTGGACACCGAGGCCACCAGCAGGGCACCCATGGCCGGGGCGAGGGCAGCCAGCCCGCTTCGGGGTGGGGTCCCGGCGCCGGTGGCCTCGACGGGGACCACCGGTGCGACCAGCCCGTCACCCTCGACGCGGCCCCGATCGGCCGACCGGCGACCGGCCAGGGCGGCGGCCACCCCCAGGAAGGGGGCGCCACCCACGGCCAGGCCGTAGATGGCCACCTCGTCGGCGATGGACAGGCTGAGCACGCCCACCAGGGCGAGGCGCCCGACCCCGTCGCCGATGAAGTAGCGGGCGTAGCCGCCGAACCGGCCCAGGCCGGCCAGCATGCCGCGGGCCAGGTGACCGGCCCCCAGGCCGACCAGGACCATCAGGAGGGCCACCAGCAGCACGCCGTGACCGGCGAACAGGCCGTCGACCATCCACGGGGCGACCACCAGGGAGGCCACGGCCAGGCCGAGGGCCAGGGACCCACCGAGGATGGCGGCCGGCCCCACGACCAGGCGTGGTCGGTCTCCCGGATGGCTGGCGATGACCCGGGCCGTCTCCTGTTCCAACGGCTGGAAGAACCCGGGGCCGAGCAGGAAGCTCAGCGCCCACAGGAGGCCGACCGGCGAGTACGCCTCGGCGCCCAGGTCGCGTGACGCCAGGGTGATGAACGTGTAGGCCGTCAGGCCGTTGACCACCAGCCCGCCACCGACGGCCACCGTGCCCCGGGGGAGCCGATCCAGGACGCGCCTCATGGACGGTGGTGCTGTGGAGAGGTCACGTGGCTAGCGGCCGACGCCCTCGAACGCACAGCCCAGCTCCCGCCAGGAATCACCCGGGAGGAGGTTCCGGGTGTCGACCACCGCCCGACCGGCCATGACCCCGAGGGCCACCCCGGGGTCGACGGTGGTGAAGGCCGGCCACTCCGTGAGGACCACCAGGGCGTCGGCACCGCGACAGGCCTCCACCGGGTCGTCGAACAACTCGACGGCCGTCGGGACCGGGTCCCGCCACACCGGCACCGTCGGATCGTGGGCCCGCAGCCCCGCCCCGGCGGCCAGGAGCCGGTCGACGACCTCCAGGGCCGGTGAGTCCCGCAGGTCGTCGGTTCCCGCCTTGAAGGTCAGCCCCCACACGGCCACCGTCCGGCCGGACAGGTCGCCGCCCACGGCCCGGCGCACCTTGTCGACCATGCGGTCGAACTGCTGGAGGTTGACCTCCACCGCGCTGTCCAGGAACCGGAAGTCGTACCCGGCCTGTCCGGCCTGGTGGATGAGGGCCCGGGAGTCCTTGGGAAAGCAGCTCCCACCCCAACCGGGACCCGGCCGCAGGTGGCTGGCCCCGATCCGGCTGTCGTGGCCCAGCCCGAGGACCACGTCGTCGATGTCGGCGCCCACCGCCTCGCAGACCGCGGCGATGGCGTTGGCGAACGAGAGCTTGGTCACCAGGAAGGCGTTGGCCGCGTACTTGATGGTCTCGGCCGACGCCGGATCGGTCAGCACCACCGGCGCGTCGATGCCCGCGTAGAGCGAGCGCACGACCTCACGCACCGCCTCGTCGTCGGCGCCGACCACGATCCGGTCCGGGCCGAGGAAGTCGGCCACCGCGGTGCCCTCGCGCAGGAACTCCGGGTTGGAGGCCACCGACACGTCATGGCGCCCCAGCAGTCCGGCCACCAGGCGGGTCGTCCCCACGGGGACCGTCGACTTGTCGACCACCACGGCACCCGGGTCCAGGAGGGGCCCGAGGGTGGCGGCCGCCGACTCCACGTAGCCCAGGTCGACCGACCCGTCAGCGGCGTGCGGGGTGGGGACGCAGAGCATGACCACCGTCCGACCGGCGACCGCACCGGCCACGTCGGTGGTGAACCGGAGGCGACCCGTCCGCAGGCCCTCGTCGACCAGGGCCTCCAGGCCCTCCTCCAGGATGGGCACCCGACCGGCCGACAGGCCGGCCACCTTGTCGGCGTCGACGTCGACGCACGCCACGTCGTGCCCGAGGTGGGCCAGGCAGGCACCGGTGGTCAGCCCGACGTAGCCGGTGCCGATGATGGCGATCGAGGTCATCGGGGCGAGTCTCGCAGCACCCGGTGCCAACGCCGACGCACCCGCCGGGGCCCGGCAGGTGGGCGGGTCGGTCAGCCCTCGGGCGGGGCGGTCACCCGGGGCATGCAGAGGCCGTCCAGTTCGGCGATCTCGATGCGGTCCCGGTTCTCCCAGG
>CAYWBE010000006.1:0-24269 GCA_964456295.1 uncultured Candidatus Nemicrothrix sp. | reverse complement strand
AGCTGGCCACCAGCATGGACGCCTTCCATGCCGTGGGTCGTTCCAGGAGCACCGTATGGACGGCCAGCACCAGAACCAGGAACAGGGCGAAGGTGATGGTCGGGAAGAGCATGGGCCCGCCGAGTCTGTCACCGGATCGACGGCGGTAGACGCTCCATGGGGAGGCGTCCTGCCCGCCCGTGGGAGGCCCGGTACGATCCAGCCCGCATGACCAGTGAGCCGCCCGGGGTCCACGGGGCTGAAGGTGACCTCGACGTCCTGATCGGAGATTCGGGGATCCGTCGCATCCACGCCCTGGCCTGGCGGGACGTCGACGACCCGGAGGCCGGGGGATCCGAACTCCACCTGCATGAGGTGACCAGTCGATGGGCGGCCGCCGGTCTAGAGGTCTGCATCCGGACCTCGGCGGTGCCGGACGGTCCGATCACCGTGGTGCGCGACGGCGTCGAGGTGGTGAGGCGGGCCGGTCGCTACCAGGTGTTCCCCCGCAGCGCGCTGGCCGAGGTGCTGGGCCGGCACGGGCGCCGTGACGCCATCGTCGAGGTGTGGAACGGGGTGCCGTTCCTGACGCCGATGTGGGCCCGTGGGCCGCGCATGGTGATCCAGCACCACGACCACGCCGAGATGTGGCCCCTCGTGCTCCCGCCCCGGCTGGCCGGCCTCGGCTCCCTGCTCGAGCGTCGCCTGGCCCCGCCGTGGTACCGCAACACCCCGGTGGTCACCCTGTCGCGGTCCTCCCGTCAGGGCCTGGTCGACGGCCTGGGGCACAGGGCCGACGGCGTCCACGTGGTCGAGCCGGGCATCCATCCACGCTTCTCCCCCGCCGGCCGCCGGGATCCGGGCGGCCTGGTGGTGTCGGTCGGTCGTCTCACGGCCTCCAAGCGGGTGGACGTGCTCATCCGGGCCTTCGCCGAAGCCGGTGACCGGTTTCCCGACCTCCGTCTGGAGGTGATCGGCGAGGGACCGGAGGAGGCGGGCCTCCGCTCCCTGGTAGCCGAGTTGGGCGTGGCCGGCTCGGTGGCCTTCCGGGGGCGGGTCACCGACGCGGAGCTGGTGGACGCCTACCGGCGGGCCCGACTGGTGGCCAGTGCGTCGATCAGCGAGGGCTGGGGCATGACCCTGACCGAGGCGGCGGCCTGCGGCACACCGGCGGTGGCGACCGACATCGCCGGCCACCGGGACGCCGTCGTGGACGGACGTTCCGGACTCCTGACGGCGGACGACGCGTTGCTGTCGAGCCTCATCGTCGAGGCCCTCGGATCCCGGTGGGACCAGCTGTCGGCCGGAGCACTGGCCGGCGCCACCCGGTACGACTGGAACAGGACGGCCACCGAGGCGTTCCGGGTGCTGGCCTCCACGGTCCCGTCGCAGTGAAGGGGTCCATCCGTCGGCCATCCGGGCCCGCCCTCCAGCGCTGGGCCGTGGCCCTGGTGGCCTATGTCCCCCTCCTCCTCAACGATCCGGGGCGGGTGGTCGCCGACACCAAGGCCTACCTGTACCTGGACCCGGGCCGCCTCCTCGAACGGGCCACCTCGATGTGGCACCCGGAGGTGGGGCTGGGGACCGTCACCCATCAGAACATCGGGTTCCTCTGGCCGATCGGGCCGTTCTACTGGCTGGGCGAGATGCTCGGGTTGCCCGATTGGCTGACCCAGCGCCTGTGGATGGGCAGCATCCTGATGGTCGCCGGCCTCGGGATGCTCTGGTTCCTCCGGACCCTGGGGTGGCGTGGCCCTGCCCTGCTGTCCGCCGCATGGGCGTACATGCTCAGCCCGTACATCCTGAACTTCCTGTCCTGGGTGTCGCCGATCCTCCTTCCGTGGGCCGCACTCCCCTGGATGCTGGGACTCGTCGTCCGGGCCCTCCGGACCGACGGATGGAGGTACCCGGCGGCCTTCGGCCTCCTGACGTTGACGGTGGGCGGCGTGAACGCCACATCGCTCCTCTTCGTGGGACTCGGACCCCTGGCATGGCTGATCTGGTCCGGCCTCGATCGGTCGCACCGGTGGTCGGTGGTCCTGCGTACCGGCCTCCGCATCGGCCTGACGGTGGCCGCCACCAGCCTCTGGTGGGTGGTGGGGCTCTGGACCCAGGCCGGCCACGGCCTGCCCACCCTGCACCTCACGGAGAACTACCGGGTGGTCTCGGATGCGGCGACGGCCCCGGAGCTCTTCCGGGGCCTGGGCTACTGGTACTTCTACGGTCAGGGCCACCTCGGACCGTGGATCGAATCGGCGACCTCGTACACCCGCTGGGCACTTCCGCTGTCCTTCGGCCTGCCCCTGGTCGGCCTGGTAGTCGCTGCGACGGTCCGCTTCGCCCACCGCGGCCATGCCCTCTGCCTGATGGTGGTCGGCCTCCTCGTAGGGATCGGCGCCCACCCCTACGACGCCCCGTCTCCCCTCGGGGCGCTGTTCCGCGACCTGACCCTCACCGAGGCCGGCCTGGCCCTACGGAGCACCGCACGGGTCCTTCCACTGGTGGTTCTGGCCACCGCGATGTTCCTGGGTGCCGGGGTGGCGGCCATCGGGCGCTGGCGTCCCCGCTGGGAACGCACGGCCAGCATCGCCGTATGCCTCCTGGCGATGGCCAACCTGTCGCCGCTCTGGCAGGGCGAACTGCTGGGTGTCCTCTACCAGAGGGACGAGCACGTTCCCGGCTACTGGCACGCGGCGGCCGACCACCTCGACGGGAAGGACCACGACACCCGGGTCCTGGTGGTGCCGGGCAGCGACTTCGGCTCCTACCGCTGGGGGCACACCGGCGACCCGGTGCTGCCGGGGCTCATGGACCGCCCGCACGTGGCCCGCGAGCTCATTCCCCAGGGGTCGCCGGCGTCGGCCGAGTTGCTGGCCGCCCTCGATCGCGAGTTCCAGGAGGGGCGATTGGACCCTGATTCGCTCGCCCCCATGGCCCGGCTCATGGGGGTCGGTGACGTGGTGGTCCGTTCCGACCTGCAGTTCGAGCGGTACCGCACTCCCCGACCGGTCGACCTGTGGGCACAGCTGGTCGGGGCGCCGGGATTCGGGGAGCCACGGAAGTTCGGTGACCCGGTGCCTAACGTGGCCGGACCGGAGCGTCCGCTCCTCGACGAGCACACCCTGTCGCGTCCGTCCGGCCTCGCCGATCCGGCGCCGGTGGCCATCCTCCCGGTCCTCGACCCGGTGTCCATCGTCAGGTTGGCCGATCCGACACGGCCCGTCGTCATCGACGGCGATGCGTCCGGGGTGGTGGCTGCCGCCGGCGAAGGGCTCGTGGAACCAGGCCGCCCGTTGTTGTACGGCGCGTCGGTGGCCGCCGACGAGGCGGGTGCTTTCGACCTGCTCGGACCGGGCGCCCGACTGGTCCTGACTGACACCAACCGCCGGGAGGGGCGACGGTGGGGCACCCTGCGGGAGACCACCGGGTTCACCGAGCGGGTCGACGAGGACCACGATCCGGGCAACCTCGCCGACCAGCCGCTGGCCGCACTCCCCGTGGTCCCCGGGAGCAGGACGGTGGCCCACCAGGAGGGCATCCGGGTGGAGGCCAGCGGCTACGGCAACCCGGTGACCTTCACGCCGGGCGACCGCCCCTTCCATGCCGTGGACGGTCGCACCGACACGGCCTGGCGGGTCGGGGGCTTCAGCGACGTACGGGGCGAGCGACTGACCCTGCGGCTGGACCAGCCGGTGGACCTGGGGGGCATCACGATCCTCCAGGCGGGTGGGGCCGATCAGAACCGCTGGATCACCGACATCGTGGTGGCCGTCGACGGTCGTGACCACCGGGCCACGCTGGACCCGACCTCGCACCGGGAGCCAGGCCAGTGGGTACCCCTGGCGACCACATCGCTCTCGTCGATCATCGTCGTGGAGATCGCCGGAACCGACGTCGGGGAGCGGTCGCACTACGCCGGCCTCAGTGCGGTGGGCTTCGCCGAGGTGACCCTCGACGGGGTGGCGGCCCGGGAGACCATCGTCCTGCCGACCAGCCTGACCTCGGTGGTCGGGCAGGATCGTGGTGCCGAACTGGTCGTGCTGCTCTCCAGGCAGCGGGTCGAACCCCGTGACCCCCAGCGCCACGACCCGGAGGTGGCCATGGATCGCACGGTGGACGTTCCGTGGGACCGGACCTTCCGGCTCAGCGGTGAGGTCCGGCTCTCGACCCGAGCCCACGACGCGACCTGGGATCGGCCCGGCGTCACGGCCCGGGCCACGGGGAGCCTGGCCGGTGACCTCGGGTCCCGTCCCCGCTCGGCCATCGACGGCGATCCCGACACCGCGTGGCAGTCCCCCGTCGGGAGGGCGGCCGGCCAGCGCCTGATGTTGGACCTCGGTCGGGCCCAACTGGTCGACGGCCTGGAACTGGTGCTCCGAACCGACGGCCGGCACTCGGTGCCGACCACGGTGCTGGTATCGGGGGACGACGGCCCGGTGGGACAGGCCGACCTTCCGGAGACCCTCCGCACGCCGTCCGGGACGACCCGGGTGGCCCTCGACCTTCCACCGTTCACCAGCAGGACGGTCGTACTCGAGTTCCGCGACGTGGCCGAGCGGATCACCATGGGCTGGACCACTGGCCTCCCCCAGGCCCTCCCCCTGGGTGTGGTCGAGGTGGAGGCCCACCCGGCGCTACCCACGGCAGCCACCGACTACCCGGACACATGTCGGGACGACCTCCTCGAGGTGGATGGCCGAGCTGTCCCGGTCAGGCTCACCGGAACCTGGGGTCAGTCCCCGGATCGCAGGGCCACCCCCATCGAGCCCTGTGGAGCGGACCTCCACCTGACGGCCGGCACCCACCGGATCGTCGTGGCGTCCGGGAACGACACCGGCATCGACCTGGATCGTCTGGTCCTCACGTCACCCGGACAGGGCTCATTGACCGCTCCCCTCCCCGCGGTCTCCGTGGTGGACCATGGCCGGACCTCGATGACCGTCGAGGTCGGGCCGACGGACCGGTCGGTCTGGCTGGTGCTGGGTCAGAGCCACGACGATGGATGGGCGCTGCATGACGAACGGGGCGTCGACCTCGGTCCGCCCACGTTGGTCGACGGTTTCGCCAACGGTTGGCTGATCCATCCCCCTGACGACGGCCCCGCCACCTACGACCTCCGCTGGACGCCGCAGCGCTTCGTCCGGATGGGTCTGGGACTCTCCGTACTGGCTGCACTGGGCTGCCTGTGGCTGCTGATGCGCGGTCGCCGGGATTCCGACGGCGTGACCCATGGGCCTCCCCGGTTCGGGACGCTGATGGTCCGCCGTGCCGTGCTGCGGCCCGGCGGCGCCGTGCTCGGCGGGGCGCTCTTCACCGGTTTCGCTCTGGCCAACCTGCCGTCCTGGCCATTGGCCGCGCCGGTCATGGGCCTGGCGCTCGGACTGTCCCTCGGTGGTTGGCTGCCTGCCCGCTCCGTGGCATGCCTGGGCACGCTCACCATGACCGGTGCCGCCACCCTGATCGCCGTCGACCAGATCCGGTTCCGTCATCCCCGGGACTTCGTCTGGCCCCAGTTCTTCGAGCACCTCCACGTGGTCGGCGTGGTGGCCATCCTCTGCCTCGCCGCAGCGGCCGTCGAGGCGCTCCTGGCGGCCCGCTCGGAGGCCTGACCCAGGCGGGAGGCTCAACCCAGTGGGGTGTTGGCTCCCGTCCACAGCCAGGTCACCACCGAGGCGCCGACGGCCACCACCGGTACCGCGGCAACGGCCGCGATGGCCGTCCTCCGATGGACCCGGGCCACCACCGGCCCCAGGGCCCGGGGGGACCACGCCACGAAGGCCAGGACGGCCAGCGGGGCCGAGTAGCGGGCCATCTGGAGGCCGATGTGGCCGTAGTCCCGCAGGTCGGTGAAGTAGACGTAGCTCGCCGCGTAGATGGCCACCAGGAGCAGGGCCACTCCCCCGCCGATCAGGCCCCGGCGGGCCCCACGCAGCGCCCGGAGGTCGTCGCCATCCAGGACCACCAGCGCGACCAGCAGCACCAGGGCCAGCAGCCACGGGACCAGCCCGGGAAGGTCGGCCTCCCAGAAACCCAACTGGCGGAACCAGCCCTGCACGTAGAACCGGTACTCCGAGATCCATGTGTCGACGGTTGCCCACAGGAAGCCCGGAAGGTCACCAGCCAGGCGGTCCCGCTGCACGGACGGCTGGTACTCGATCTGGCGGATCATCGTCGTGGTGGCGGCCTGGTAGTTCTCCGAGGACCGGGCCAGTGAGGTGGCCAGGCCGACGGCCAGCGCCCCACTGGCGATGGCCGCCGCCCGCAGACGGTGGCGTTCCCGCTCCATGATCGCCGACAGGGGGAACAGCCCGAGGACGAGGAAGTAGGGGGGTTTGGCCAGCGCCAGCAGCAGCAGGGGCAGGATCAGTGTGCCGATGGGCAGCGCTTCGTCGGCCTCCACCCTCGTCCAGAGCGAGACGGCCACCAGGACGGCGGCCACCGTGAAGCCGTCCGGTGACACCGATGCGGCAAGGGCCAGGTTCAGGGGAACGAGCGCCGCCACGGCCAACGACCACCGGAACGCCGCGGCCGACCGCACCGCCCACCAGGCCAGCGCCAGATAGGCCCCCAGGGACGCCAGGCGGCTCGCCCAGAGGACCAGGAGGCCGGGGGCGTCCAGGGCCACCGGCACGAGGGCGCCGACGGTTGCCGGAAGGTAGGCCACCGGAGTGGATGCCGACGTCGGCCTGGTGTCGATGAACGCCACACGACCGTCCGGTCGATGGTCCAGCAGTCCCCTGATGGACGTGGCCGTCCAGGGTGGGCGCCCGGCCCGGTGGTCCAGGATGATCTGGGAAGTGGCCTCGCGGTGGGCCGTCGGGATGACCGAGCCGATGCCCTCCGGCGTCGTCCCGGGCTCGAGGTTGCCGTTGGCCATGTCCACCACGCGGGCGAAGTGGGTGAACTCGTCGTAGCCGGTCCAGGCGGGCGACAGCACGGCGATCAGGACGCCCAGCGGGATGCCCACGGCCAGGAGGAGTCGCTGGGGCGTCACCCGGGCAATGGTAATGACGGGCCACCGGTAGGTTGCCGCCATGTCCGGACCCCCCGTCCTGCTGGTCCACGGATTCGGCACGTCCTTCGACGCCACGTGGCGCCGCAACGGCTGGGTCGACCTCCTGACCGAGGCCGGCCGACGGGTGATCGCCGTGGACCTCCTGGGCCACGGGTCGGCACCCAGACCGACGGACCCGGAGGACTACCGGAACCTGGAGGATCACCTCCTGGCTGCCCTGCCCGACGAACCGGTGGAGGCCGTGGGCTTCTCAGCAGGAGCCATGGCCATCCTCTGGCTGGCCATCCACAACCCCGGCCGGTTCAATCGCCTCGTCGTGGCCGGCGTGGGGGCCAACCTCTTCGAGCGGGGCGACGAGCGCAGCCGGGCGGTGGCCGAGGCGGTCCGGACAGGCACCGCGGACGACCCCCATCTCCGCTACTTCGCCGACCTGCCGGAGGCTGGCGGTGCCGATCCGGATGCCCGGGCCGCGTTGGCCGCCTTCATGGGGCGACCCGATCGGCGCGAGTTCACCACCGAACTCCTGTCCGGGGTCACCGTGCCGGTACTGGTCGCCCTCGGGGACCGGGACTTCGCCGGGCCGGCCGATCCGCTCGTCGATGCGTTGCCCGATGCCACCTACCGGGTGCTTCGCGGGGTGGACCACTTCGCCACCCCCAAGGACTTCGGATTCCTCGACGCCGCCCTGGAGTTCCTGGACGCCCGACCCTTCTAGGAGTCGCTCCCCGGGAGCCACCTTCGGGTGCCCGACGTCCACGAGGTCGGCGGGCCGAACCGGCCGGTGACCGCGTCGACCACGGCGCCGAACCGGGCCCGCCCGGAGTGGTAGGGGCCGCGGACCCCTGGACGCCACCACCCGACCACGTGCTCGGCCACCAGCACGGCGATGCGGAACGCCATGTTCAACGGGCCGAAGTGCGTCCGTAGCAGCAGCAGGGTGTTGCGGACCATCAGGTGGTCGATGACCGCGGCATCGGTGTTGCTCTCCGGATTGGCGACCAACGCACCCCTCACCAGACCCACCTCCCAACCGGCATTCCGTGCCCGAAGCCCGAGGTCGGCCTCCTCGCAGTAGGCGAAGTAGCGCTCGTCGAACACGCCGACCTGCTCGACGCATTCCCGGCGGAGCGCCATGAGGGTCCCGTGGGGATAGTCGGCGACCTCCCAACGCGGCAGGGGTGGCGTGCCGGGGTCGACATCCGGCGCCCCGTCGATGGGACCCAGCCAGGGCTGGACCCGCGGCACGCGTCCGTCGCCGACGTCGGCACAGGCCAGTCCGGCAGCGGGGTGGGCGACCAGTTGGGTGACCAGTGACGCCACGGTGCCGCTCGCCGGGCGGGCGTCATGGGGCGCCAGCAGGCAGATGGCCGCATCGGAGTCCAGCCAGCGGGCCAGGCCGACGTTGGCACCCGGACCGAAGCCCAGGTTTGCTTCCGCCACGACCAACTCGACGTCTCCGGGGAGACCGTGGCGGAGGACATCCAGTTCGGTCCGGTCTGATCCGTTGTCCACCACGGTGACCGTGAGGACCAACCCGGCTGCCCCGGCCTGCTCGAGGAACCGCTGGACCGTCCTGACCGCCGTGGCGCCCCGATTCCGGTGGACCACCACCAGGTGGACGGGAGGTGGCCCCATTCCCTTTGTGGCCACGGCGGCTGGGACGGTCGGCGGTCAGCGCAGGGGCGCGTCGGTGGCGGCGATGGGCGACGGGAGGTGCGAGGTCCCGGACAGTGCCCGGTCGACGGCCGCCGCACAGGAGCGGCCCTCGGCGATGGCCCACACGATGAGCGACTGTCCGCGCCCCATGTCGCCACAGACGTACACGCCGTCGACCGACGACCGGAAGTCGTCGTCGCGGGCCACGTTGCCCCGGGCGTCGAGCTCCACGCCCAGACCGTCCACCAGCTCGTTGCGTTCCGGTCCGGTGAACCCCATGGCCAGGAAGACCAGGTCGGCCGGGAAGTCCTCCTCGGACCCGTCGATGGGCTCGAAGGACATCCGCCCGTCGGCGAACACCTGCTCAACCCGGTGGGTCCGCAGCGCCGTGAGGCGGCCCTCGGAGCCCACGAACTCCGAGGTGTTGATGGCGAACTCCCTGACGCCCCCCTCCTCATGTGCCGAGGAGACCCGGTACACCATCGGCCAGGTGGGCCAGGGGTTGGCGTCGGGGCGCTCGTCGGACGGGCGGGGCATGATCTCGAACTGGTGCACCGAGCGGGCGCCCTGGCGCAGGGCGGTGCCGAGGCAGTCGGCCCCGGTGTCGCCGCCACCGATGATGACGACGTCGCGTCCCTCGGCGTCGATGGGGTTCTGGTCCAGGTCGCCCTCCTGGACCCGGTTGGAACCGGGCAGGTACTCCATGGCCTGGTGGACGCCGGCCAGTTCACGGCCGGGAATGGGAAGGTCCCGCCACTGGGTCGCCCCGCAGGCCAGGACGACGGCGTCGAAGTCGCCGGTGAGGGACTCGACCGACAGGTCCACCCCGACCGAGGTATTCGTCCGGAACTCGGTTCCCTCGGCCTCCATCTGGGCCAGACGCCGGTCCAGATGGCGCTTCTCCATCTTGAACTCGGGGATGCCGTAGCGCAGCAGGCCGCCGATCCGGTCGGCCCGCTCGAAGACCACCACGTTGTGTCCGGCACGCGTGAGTTGCTGGGCGGCGGCCAGGCCGGCCGGCCCGGAACCCACCACGGCGACCCGCCGGCCGGTGTTCTCGGCCGGAACCAGCGGCGTGATCCAGCCCTCCTCCCATGCCCGGTCCACGATCGACACCTCGACCTGCTTGATGGTCACCGGCGGTTCATCGATGCCCAGGACACACGCCCCCTCACACGGTGCGGGACAGAGCCGTCCGGTGAACTCGGGGAAGTTGTTGGTGGCATGCAGACGCTCGATGGCCTCGCGCCAGTGGCCACGCCAGGTCAGGTCGTTCCAGTCGGGGATGAGGTTGCCCAGCGGACAGCCGTTGTTGCAGAACGGGATGCCACAGTCCATGCACCGACTGGCCTGCGTGCGGAGGTGATCTTCGGAGAACGGTTCGTAGACCTCCTTCCAGTCCCGGAGTCGCACCGGCACGGACCGTCGGTCCGGCAGGAGGCGGTCGTGCTTGATGAACCCTCGTGGGTCGCCCATCGTCCAGCCCTCCCCTGCCCGATCAGTTCCCGGTGGAGGCCATGATGGCCGCCACCTCGTCGCGTCCGGCGGCCCGGGCGGCCGCTGCCGCCTCCAGGACCCGCTTGTAGTCGGTCGGCATGACCTTCACGAACCGGGCGGCCTCGACGTCCCAGTCCGACAGGAGCCGTTCGGCCACTTCGGAGCCGGTCTCGGCCTGGTGGCGGACCAGCAGGTCGCGTAGCCAGGTCCGGTCGTCGGCGTCGGCTTCCTCCACGAGGACCATCTCCCGGTTCACCCGTGCCGGGAAGACCCCGTCCGGATCGTGCACGAAGGCGATTCCGCCCGACATGCCGGCGGCGAAGTTCCGTCCCGTCGGACCGAGGACGACGGCCCGACCTCCGGTCATGTACTCGCAGCCGTGGTCGCCGATCCCCTCGACCACGGCAGTGGCCCCTGAGTTCCGTACGCAGAACCGCTCGCCGACCCGCCCCCGGAGGAAGGCCTCGCCGCCGGTGGCCCCGTAGAGCAGGACGTTCCCGGCGATGATCTGTTGGGAGGCGACGAACGGGGCATCGGCCGGGGGCCGGATGACGATCCGTCCACCGGACAGGCCCTTGCCTACGTAGTCGTTGGCGTCACCGGTGAGCCGCAGGGTCACCCCCCGCGGCACGAAGGTGCCGAAGCTGTTGCCGGCCGAACCGTGCAGGTCGACCTGGATGGTGTCGTCGGGTAGGCCGTCACCGCCATGCCGACGGGTCAGTTCGTAGCCCAGCATCGTTCCGACCGACCGGTCCACGTTGCCCACCGCCGTGGCGATGCGCACCGGTCGTCCGTCGGCCAGCGCCGGCTCGGACTCGGCGATGAGGGTGCGGTCCAGCACGTGGTCCAGGCCGTGGTCCTGCCCGGTGGTGTTGCGGCGATCGGCATCGCCGACCTCGGGGACGTGCAGGATGGGCGCCAGGTCCAGGCCCGCGGCCTTCCAGTGGTCCACGGCGTCGCGCACATCCAGGCACTCGGCCTGCCCGATGGCATCGGCCAGGGTCCGGAAGCCCAGTTGGGCGAGGATCTCCCGGACCTCCTCGGCGATGTACTCGAAGAAGTTCACGACGAACTCGGGTCGGCCGCTGAACTTCTTGCGTAGCTCCGGATTCTGGGTGGCCACCCCCACCGGGCAGGTGTCGAGGTGGCAGACCCGCATCATCACGCACCCCGACACGACCAGCGGTGCCGTGGCGAAGCCGAACTCGTCTCCCCCCAGGAGGGCGGCGATGACCACGTCACGACCCGTCTTGAGCTGTCCGTCGACCTGCACGACGATCCGGTCCCGCAGGTCATTGAGGAGCAGTGTCTGCTGGGTCTCGGCCAGGCCGAGTTCCCACGGTGCACCGGCGTGCTTGATGGACGTCAGCGGTGAGGCACCCGTCCCCCCGTCGTGACCGGAGATGAGTACCACGTCGGCATGGGCCTTGGAGACACCGGCGGCCACCGTGCCCACGCCCACCTCGGCCACCAGCTTCACGTGCACCCGGCTGGCCGGATTGGCGTTCTTGAGGTCGTAGATGAGCTGGGCCAGGTCCTCGATGGAGTAGATGTCGTGGTGGGGAGGCGGCGAGATGAGCCCCACGCCGGGCGTGGAGTGCCTCGTGCGGGCGATCCACGGGTACACCTTGTGGCCCGGCAGCTGGCCGCCCTCGCCCGGCTTGGCGCCCTGGGCCATCTTGATCTGGAGGTCGTCGGCGTTGACCAGGTACTCACTGGTCACCCCGAACCGGCCCGACGCCACCTGCTTGATGGCTGAGCGGCGCAGGTCGCCGTTGGGTTCCGGGGTGAACCGGTCGGGATCCTCGCCCCCCTCGCCGGTATTGGACTTGCCGCCGATCCGGTTCATGGCGATGGCCAGGGTCTCATGGGCCTCGGCACTGATGGACCCGTAGGACATGGCTCCGGTGGAGAACCGCTTCACGATCTCGCTGACCGGCTCGACCTCATCGATCGGTATGGCCGGCCGCAGGTCGTCCCGGAAGCGGAACAGCCCCCTGAGGGTGGCCAGGCGTTCCGACTGGTCGTCCACCAGGTGGGTGTACTCCTTGAATACCTCGTAGCGGCCTTCCCTGGTGGCGTGCTGGAGCTTGAACACGGTCTCCGGGTTGAACAGGTGGTATTCGCCC
The DNA here is from genome assembly GCA_964456295.1 of uncultured Candidatus Nemicrothrix sp. GTDB lineage: Bacteria > Actinomycetota > Acidimicrobiia > Acidimicrobiales > MedAcidi-G1 > UBA9410. The sequence continues at coordinate 11,993 of CAYWBE010000006.1, read as the reverse complement.
TCCCGGCGCCACTGGTACTCGCCACCCACCTCGAGGCTCCGGTGGGCCCGTTCCTCGGGATTGGTCGGGAAGGCCAGAGCGTGGCGCTGTGCGACCTCGGCGGCCAGCACGTCGTACCCCACCCCACCCAGTCGACTCACCGTGCCCACGAAGCAGTCGTCCACCACGTCCCCGCCCAGGCCGATGGCCTCGAAGATCTGCGCACCGGTGTACGAGGCCACCGTGGAGATGCCCATCTTGGACATGATCTTCAGCAGACCCTGATCGCACGCCCGGACCACGTTGCGACGGGACAGCTCGGGGGTGAGCTCAGGTGACAGGCCGTGCATCCCATCGGTCACCATGGCGTCCACCGAGGCGAACGCCAGGTACGGGCAGACCGCCGAGGCCCCGTAGCCCAGCAGCAGGGCGACGTGGTGCACCTCACGGGCATCGCCGCTCTCGACCAGCAGGCCGACCCGGGTACGGGTCTTCTCGCGGATCAGGTGATGGTGCACCGCACCGGTGGCCAGCAGCGACGGCACCGGGGCCAGCGTGGCGGTCGGCCCACGGTCGGACAGCACGAGGATGGTGATGCCGTCGGCGATGGCTGCCGAGGCCTCGTCGCGGAGCCGGTCCAGTGCCTCGGTCAGCCCCTCGGCGCCCCGAGCCACCTCGTAGCGGCCGTCCAGGACCCGTACAGCGAAGCCGGCCGGTACGTCGGCTCCGGAACCGTCACCCATCCCGATGATGGCCGCCAACTGCTCTTCAGTCAGGACCGGATGGGGCAGGTGGATCTGGCGACAACTCTCGGGGCCCGGTGCCAGGAGGTTGCCCTCGGCGCCCACCGTGGTGCACACCGCGGTGATGAGTTCCTCGCGCATGGCATCCAGCGGTGGGTTGGTGACCTGGGCGAACAGCTGTTGGAAGTAGTCGTACAGGGGCCGCGACTGGTCTGACAGGACGGCCACCGGCGTGTCGGTCCCCATGGAGCCGATGGCCCCCTTGCCGTCACGGGCCATGGGGGCCAGGAGGACCTTGAGAGCCTCGTGGGTGTAGCCGTAGGCCTGCTGGTGCTGCTGCAGGGTGCCCTCGTCGGTCGTCGGTCGTTCGAAGGGTGGCAGGTCATCGAGGTGGACGAGGTTGCGGTCCAGCCACTCCCGGTACGGGCGGCCCGATGCCATGCCGGCCTTGATCTCGTCGTCACGGATGATCCGGCCCTCGGCGGTGTCGATGAGGAACATCCGTCCGGGCTGCAGGCGGCCCTTCTCGACCACCTCGGACGTCGGGACCTCGACCACGCCCACCTCGCTGGCCATCACCACCAGGTCATCGGCCGTGACCCAGTAGCGGCTGGGACGCAGCCCGTTGCGGTCCAGGACGGCTCCCATCACGGTGCCGTCGGTGAAGGCGATGGACGCCGGGCCGTCCCACGGCTCCATCAGGGACGCGTGGTACTGGTAGAAGGCCCGCCGTTCGTCGGACATCTCCGCGTGGTTCTCCCACGGTTCCGGGATCATCATCAGGATGGCCTCGGGAAGCGAGTAGCCGCCCATGGTCAGCAGTTCGAGGGCCTCGTCGAAGCCCGCGCTGTCGCTGGCCCCCGGGGTGCAGATCGGGAACAGCCGGTCCAGGTCGCCGGGAATGGCGTCGGTGGCCATGAGGGCCTCACGGGCCCGCATCCAGTTCCGGTTCCCCTGCACGGTGTTGATCTCACCGTTGTGGGCGACGAACCGGTACGGATGGGCCAACGGCCATGACGGAAAGGTGTTGGTGGAGAACCGGGAGTGCACGAGGGCCAGGGCGCTCTCCACACGCTCGTCGCCCAGGTCGCAGAAGAACACCGACAGCTGGGTGGTGGTCAACATCCCCTTGTAGACGATGGTCCTCGACGACAACGACGGGAAGTAGACGCCGTGCTCGTGCCCCTCACCGTCGACCAGGGAGATCTCGTGTTCGGTCCGCTTCCGGACCGCGAAGGCGAGCCGGTCGAGCTCGATGCCTGAGGGCCGTGATCCATCGTCAACCTGTGGCCCGGCCACGAAGAGCTGGCGGAAGACGGGCTCGGCGGCCCGGGCGGCGTTGCCGATCATGGAGTCGTCGACGGGCAGGTCGCGCCAGCCGAGCACCTCCAGGCCCTCGGATGCGACTGTCTCCTCAACGAGGGTCATGGCCTCGGCGGCGAGGCCCTCCACGTTGGGCAGGAAGGCGATGCCCGTGGCGTACGTGCCCGCCTCGGGGAGCTCGAAGTCGACCACCGCACGGTAGAAGCCGTCCGGAACCTGGATGAGCAGCCCGGCGCCGTCGCCGGTGTCGACCTCGGCACCCAGAGCGCCACGGTGCTGCATGCGACACAGGGCGCCGATGCCCAGTTGGACGATCCGGTGGCTGGCCACGCCCCGGAGGTGGCACACGAAGTTGACGCCGCAGGCGTCGTGCTCGAACCGGGGGTCGTAGAGGCCCTGCGGTGCCGGAAGGTCCCTGGATGAGGCCCCCCGGCCCGACCTGTCGCTGTGTTCCTGATGCATGACGTTGGAGGTCGTCTCCTGGACGGGGCGGCGATGCCGCCCGGGGAGATCGCCCGGAACGTCGTCGGTCGGAGCGACGGCCACTGCGGGTCACCCGTCGCCGGGCATGTCGAGTGGCCTCTGGAGCCACCAGAATAGCGGGATGTCCTCCCCTGCCGATGATCGGGCGCGTGACCTCTGCCGCTACATCGACGCCTCGCCAAGTCCCTTCCATGCGGTGGCCGAGTCCGTGCGACGGCTCGAGGAGGTCGGGTTCGCCGCGTTGTCGCCCGACGATGGACCCCCGTCCCCGGGTCGGTGGTATCTCCGATCCGGTGGTGCCCTCATCGCGTGGGTAGATGCCGAGCGCGGAGCCGACGCCCCGCTGAGGATCATCTGCGCGCACACCGACAGCCCGAACCTGCGGGTCAAGCCGCTGCCGGACCGGGGCACCATGGGCCTCCGGCAGGTCGGCGTGGAGGTCTACGGCGGTGTCCTCCTGAACTCGTGGCTGGACCGCGACCTCGGGATCTCCGGTCGTCTGGTCGTCCGCGAGGGCGACGGGCGGACCGAACGCCTGGTGCGGGACGACCGGCCGGTGGGCCGGGTGCCCCAGCTGGCCGTCCACCTGGACCGGGGCGTGAACGAGAAGGGCCTGGTGCTGAATCCCCAGACCCATCTCTCCCCCATCCTCGGCACCGGACTGGCCGAGCCCGGGGCCTTCGTGGCGTCACTGGCCGCGCTGGGCGACGTGGATCCGGCTGACGTGCTGGCCTACGACGCCATGTTCCACGACGTGGTGCCGGCCTGTCTGGCCGGTCCGGACGATGAGTTCGTGAGCGCCCCCCGACTCGACGACCTCCTGTCCTGTCACGCCGGCACCGAGGCGCTCATCGCCAGGGCAGAATCCAGCTCCAGCGTCCCCGTGCTGGCCCTGTTCGACCACGAAGAGGTGGGAAGCGTCTCGGCCACCGGGGCAGCCGGGCCGCTCCTGGGCCGGACGTTGCGCCGCTTCGTGGGTCTGGACGAGCGTCGGGTGGACGGCTCCCTGGTGCTGTCGGTCGACGGAGCACACGGCACCCATCCCAACTACCCGGACCGCCATGACGGCGACCACCCGGTCCTGCTCAACGGCGGCCCGGTGCTCAAGTTCAACGTCCGGGAGCGCTACGCCACCGACGCCCCGGGCGCCGCCGAGGTCCGGCATCTGGCCGACATGGCCGGCGTGCCCCTCCAGTCATTCGTGAGCCGGTCAGACATGTCGTGCGGCTCGACCATCGGTCCGTCCACCGCGGCAGCCGTCGGCCTACGGACCGTTGACCTCGGTGTGGCCCAGTTGGCCATGCACAGTGCCCGGGAGTTCTGCGGAAGCCGCGACCCGCTGATGCTCGGCAACCTGCTGGAGGCCGTGCTGGCCGGGTGATCCGGACCTAGCGGCGGACCCGGGACCGGAAACGGATGCGTAGGCCCCGGGTGACTCCGTCCAGTGCACGGTAGGGCGCCACCAGCATCAGGAGCATGGGGAAGATCTCGAGGCGCCCGACCAACATCAGGACGGCCAGCACCAGCCGGGCCGGGGTCGGATAGGCATCGGCGAACGACGCCGTCGGACCGGCGTCGCCGAGTGCCGGCCCCATGTTGCCCAGCGAGCCGATCACCCCGCTCATGGCCGTCACCAGGTCAGCCCCCAGGGCGGCAACGACCACCGTGCCGCCCACCACGAGGAGCCCGTAGACCACCATGAAGCCGGCGATGCGTTCGACCAGAGCGTCCGGCACGGTCGATCGTCCCTGCCGGACGGGTAGGACGGCCCGGGGACGACGGAACGAGCGGAGCGTCCGGTAGGCGTGCGAGATGCCGATCCGGAGCCGCATGACCTTCACGCCACCAGCCGTGGACCCGGTGCAGCCACCGAAGACCAGGAAGAGCAGGAGGATCATCTGGGGTCCCGGGCCCCACGAGCCGAAGTCCCCGGCGCTCCCCTCACCGGTGGCGTTGCCGAAGCCACTGCTCGTGCCGAGGGTGACCACGTTGAACAGGGCACTTCGCAGTGCCCTGCCGAGGCCCATTCCGTCGTCGACCAGCAGCAACGTGACCAGCAGGGTTCCCGCGCCCACGAGGGCCAGGTAGCCGCGGAACTCTGCGTCCCGGTGGTGGCGGAACCTCCGGGTCCGGATGAAGTGGCTGTGGAGGGCGAAGCTGGCCCCGCCGACCAGCATGGCCACCACGAGGACCAGTTCGATGGACAGGCTGTCCCAGTGCCCGATCGAGGCGTTACGCGTCGAGAATCCACCAGTCGACGCCGTACTCAGGGCGTGGGCCACGGCATCGAAGGGGCCCATGCCGGCCACCAGGAGCCCGACGGCCACCAGGAGGGTGAATCCCGCGTAGATGCCCCAGAAGCGCAGTGCGGTGGTCGATATGCGTGGGCTGATCCGGTCCACCCCCATGCCCGGCGCCTCGGCGTCGATGAGGCCCAGGCCGCTGGACCGCAGCGCCGGGAGGACCATGACCACCAGGACCACGATGCCCATACCGCCCGCCCACTGGGTGAGTTGGCGGTACATGAGGATTCCCGAACCGTGGGATTCGATCGGATTGTGTGCCCCGAACACGGTCGAACCGGTACACGAGAAGCCGGACACCGACTCGAACAGCGCATCGGCGACCACGACGGCCCACGGGCGCCCGGCCACGGCGAACGTGCCTGCCAGGAGGTACGGCAGGGCGCCCAGCACCGATGCGGCTACCCAGGTGGTACCCACCGCACTGAAGATGGCCGCCACATCCCGCGCCCCCGGCGTGTACAGGTGGAACAGGGCCGCGCCGAGCAGGGCGGTCGCCGCGGTGGCCGCTGCCATGGCCGGGGCGTCGACACCATCCACCAGGGCGACCAGGGTGGCCACGCCCATGCCGGCCGCCACGAACAACAGCGCCATGCCGGCCACGCTGGCCGTGGTGCTGGTCCACCGGTCGGCGTAGGGAAGGCGGCTCAACGGGTTCACCGGTCGCAACCGTCCACACGGTCAGGACCCGGGCGTCGGCCCCGGGCCGCCCGGAACCGACGCCCCACCCGTACCCGGTCACGAACCAGGGTGGTCCCCGCCCCGAGGGCCACGATGGCCGGGTAGACCGACAGGCGACCGATCACCATGGCCGGGAGGAGGGCCATGCGAGCCGTGGTCGGCCACGACCCGACGTCGACCAGGCTCCCGTCCAGGGCCCGCACCGGCCCGGCCGTGGAGATGGCATGCACCGATGCGGCCAGGGCGGTGGCCAGGTCGAGCCCCGCGGTGGCCACCATCACGGCGGTCCCGAAGAGCACGCTGACGAACAGGAACTGGGTCACCACCACCCGGGCCAGGGTCTCCTCGGATGCGATGCGGCCACCCAGCCGGGCCGGGATGATGGCACTGGGGTGGAGTTGGCGGAGCAGCTCCCGAACGGCCACCCGGGCCAGGATCCGGTGGCGGAGGATCTGGAATCCCCCGCCGGTCGAGCCGGTCATCGGCCCGATCGACACCAGGCCCAGGAGCAGGACCGGTGCCGCCGCTGCCCAGGTGCCACCGGGCGCCGAAGGGAAACCGGTGGTGGTAACGGCGGACGTGACAGTGAATACGGCCCGGCGGATCCCGTCGGGCCCCGAGCCGTCGGTCCACACCAGGAAGGCCACCGGCGCCACCACCAGCAGGCCCAGGTACGCCTGGAGTTCGGTGGAGCGCAGGAGGTTCCGGGACCGTCCCACGCCAAGCCGCCACAACACCACGAGGCTCGTACCGGCGATGGCCATCCCGGCGACGGCCACCCACTGCACGGCCGCCGAGTCCAGGTCGCCCCCACTGAACAGGCCGCCGGTCGACGCGGTCGCCATGGCCAGCAGGACGGCCTCGAACGGGGCCACGCCGACGACCAGGAAGCCGATGAGGGTGACTGCGGTGGCCAGGCCGTGGACGATGGCCAGATTACGGACCGCCGTCCCCGGGTCAGGCGCCATGGGGCGTCGCCCGCCGCGACGTGACCGGTCGGCGAACTCGCGACCCGCCCCGAAGAACGGGAGGACGGCAACGGCCACCAGGAGGGCGCCGATGCCTCCCATCCACTGGGCACCGCCGACCAGGAACCGGACGGCGTGGTCGGCTGCATCGACCGGGGTGGCCTCCATGGCAGTGGTGGTGGCCGCGGTGGTCGCCCTGAACAGCGCCCCGGGCGGTGTGGCGTTCGACTCGACGACCAGGAGGATCCCGGCCACGAACAGGATGAACATGACGAGGGCTCCGGTGACGGCGCACAGGACGTCGGCATGTCGCACGCGCTCCGGGGGACGGACCCAGACGGCGAGGACGGAGGCCAACAGCCCAGCCGATCCCCCGATGACCAGCAGTGCGGCCGTGTCGTCGCCGCTGCCGAGCAGGTCGACGAGGCCGGCGGCCACGGCCAGCAGGCCCGCTCCCCCAGCGGCCGCCGCGGTGGCCCAGGCCGACGCGGCGGCCCATGACGGCCAGGCCGCGGCGCGGCGGGCCGGTGAGCGCTCGCCGGACCCCACCGGGCGGCTCATCGGATCCCCCGACCTAGCCGAAGAGCGAGGAGAGGTGGGCGGCCTGCCCGGGCCGCACCACGGCGATCACGTGGTCACGGGGCCGTAGCGTGCTGCGTCCCCGGGCGATCTGGGCCTTCCCGTCCCGGACGATGGCGCCGATCAGGACGTCCTCATGGAGGCCCAGTTCCGAGATCGTCCGACCGTCGCACTTGCATCCGGGTGTCACGGCGAAGTCGAGGACCTCGGCATCCCCATGCAACGACGTGGCCACCGCGGCCACCGTCTCGCCCTCACCACGCACGAACCGGAGCACGCTGTTCGCGGTGGCGGTCCGGGGGCTGATGGTGGCATCCACCTGGTGGGCCTCCAGCAGGTCCAGCAGTTGCAGTCGGTGGATCACGGCAATGGTCTCCGGGCCCGTCTGCCCATCCTGCGACCCGCCTCCCGAAACCCCCGCGGACTTGGCGTACAGGCAGGCCAGGACGTTGGCGTGGTCCTCGCCGGTCATGGCCACCACCACGTCCTGGCGGACCACGTCGGCCTCGTCGAGGAGGACGGCATCGGTGATGTCCCCGTGGTAGACGAGCGCCCGGTCCAGGTTCTCGGCCAACTGGCGGGCCCGGGCCTCGTCGCGCTCGATCACGCCGACCGACTGCCCCTGGGCCAGCAGCGACTCGGCCAGGATCTCCGCGGTCCGGCCACCACCCAGGAGCAGCACGCGATCGGAGCGTTGGCTCTCCATGCCCATCCGGGTCGTCACGTCCTCGAGATTCTCCCGCTTGCAGACCACGGTGAGCAGGTCGCCCTCGCGCAGGGTCCAGTCACCACGGGGGATCACCGTGGTCTCCCGGTCCTCGCCGGCCTCCCGCCGGGTGATGGAGCCGACGATGAACCCCCAGTCGGGCTCCAACTCCCGTCCCAGTTCACGGAGGGACTTGCCGACCAGACTGGCGTTGCCCGGGAGACGGGCCGTGAGTACCACGACCTCGCCACCCGCCATCTCGTCGTATTCCAGGACGCCGGTGAACCTGATGAGCCGCCGAACGGCCTGGGCGACCTCCTCATCGGGATCGATCACCAGATGGTCGTCCACGTCGGCGAAGAGTGCGTCGGCCTGGGCCCGGCGCAACGACCGCGACTCGACACGGACCACCGTCTTGGACACGCCCTTGTTGCGGGCCATCAGGGCACAGAGGATGTTCACCTCGTCGTGCTTGGTCACCGCCACCAGGAGGTCGGCCTTCCCGGCCCTGGCCTCGTCCAGCACGTCCGGATCCGTGCCACTTCCCCTGAGGATCTCGACGTCCAACTCCATCTGGAGACGGCGAACCCGTTCACCGTCCGCCTCGATGACCGTCACGTCATGGCCCTGGGTACTCAGACGGTCGGCTACGTAGGTGCCGACCTCGCCGGCACCCACCACGATGATGCGCACGGCATGATCATCCCCCACCGGAAGCCCCGACGGGTGGCATCCCCCGGGGGGAGCGCCCGTGCGTCGGTAGGCCTCAGGTGCGGATGAGCCCAACCTCGGTCACCAGGAGGTCCAGAGGGACATCCCACGGGCGGGCGTCAAGACACTCCACGACCTGCATCTCATGGCACACGCCGATCAGGAGCGGTCCGGTCCCGGGCGGACGGCCGGCGAACGTCCGGTCGTAGAACCCGGCACCGTGCCCCACCCGGTTGCCGCTTCGGTCGGCGGCCACCAGTGGCACGACCACCACGCCCAGGGACATGGGGGCGACCTCGACACCCCGCTCGGGTTGGCGGATGCCGAAGGGGCCGTCGACCAGGGGCCCTTCGGGCACCAGGAACCGGAGCGGCTCACCGGGAGTGGTCACCGGCAGGGCCACCTGCAGCCACGGATCGTGGACCAGGGCCGACGGATCGATCTCGCCCCGCACCCCCAGGTAGGCGCCAATGACCTCGTCGGCCGCCAGGCCCCTGATCTCGGGGAGGGAGCGGATCCGCTGGACCACCGTGGCCGAGTTGCGGGCCACCACGCCGGGCGACAGGGCGCGGCGTTGGGCCAGCATCGCGCTCCTGATGGCCTCCACGTCATCCGGGCTCATCCGATCATGCTGGCTCAGCAGGTGGACCACCGCCAGCACCCACGACACGGCGTACGTCACACCGACATTCCGCCGAAGATCGTCGGACACTCAAGCCGATCTCACTAGAGTGCCCTCGGCCCCGTGACGACCGCGCCCACCAGAGCGTGCGGCGGGTGCCCACCCGCCCCGACGAACACGGGCGGGTCGAGATCCGTTCCACTCACCAGGAGACCCTTCCTTGGACGCCATCCCCTATCTGGCAGGCGCGTCGGCCGTTCTCGGCCTGCTGCTCGCCGGATTCTTCTTCAACAACGTGAAGGCCGCCGCTCCCGGCGACGACCGCATGGTCTTCCTGATGACCGAGATCCAGAAGGGCGCCCGGGCCTTCCTCAAGAAGGAATACAGCTGGGTGTCGGTCTTCGTCGTCGTCATGGCGATCCTGATCGGTGCCCTCATCGCCCCGGCTGCCGCCATCACCTACGTCATCGGTGCCGTGCTCTCGGCTCTGGCCGGATACATCGGCATGACGGTGGCCACCATGGCCAACGCCCGCACCACCGAGGCCGCCAAGTCCGGCCCCGGAAAGGCCCTGCCCATCGCCTTCCGCGGTGGCGCCGTCATGGGCTTCTCGGTGGCCGGCCTGGCCCTGCTGGGCCTCATGGCCGTCTACGTGGTCTTCGTGCTGGCCCTCGAGGTCGACGACGCATTCGAGGTCGTGACCGCCTACGGGCTGGGCGCCTCGTCCATCGCCCTCTTCTCCCGCGTGGGAGGCGGTATCTACACCAAGGCGGCCGATGTCGGTGCCGACCTGGTCGGCAAGGTCGAGGCGGGCATCCCCGAGGACGATCCCCGGAACCCGGCCACCATCGCTGACAACGTGGGCGACAACGTGGGCGACGTGGCCGGCATGGGTGCCGACCTCTTCGAGAGCTACGCCGGCTCCATCCTGGCCCCCATCTCCCTGGTGGCCTTCGCCCTCGGTCTGGGTGCCGAGCAGGCCAGCGCAGTCACCAACATCTCGCTGCTGTCGTTCCCGATGGCCATCGCCCTGGCCGGCATGATCGCCTCGATCATCGGGTCGTTCCTGGTCAAGGGCGGCGACTCCACGGACTCCAAGGCACTGTCCAAGGCCCTGCACATGGGCACCAACGTGGCCATGGCCCTGACCGTGGTGGCCACCGTGGGCATCGCCTACTGGCTGTTCGGCGACAACGACCAGTTCGACTCGCCGATGGGCCTGGCCATCGCCGTCATCGGCGGGCTGCTCGTCGGCTGGGCGCTGGGCAAGACCGCCGAGTACTACACCTCGGACCACTTCGGCCCGGTGAAGAAGATCGCCGGCCAGACCGAGACCGGTCCGGCCACCACCATCCTGGGGGGCATCTCGGCCGGCATGGTGTCGGTCGCCGCCTCGGTCGGCCTGCTGGCCATCGGTGTGGCCGTCGCCTACTGGGGCGGCGAGATGGCCTTCGACTCCATCGGCAACCTGGACGGCGGCATCTACGGCATCGCCGTGGCCGCCATCGGCATGCTGGCCACCACCGGCGTGGTGGTCTCGGTCGACGCCTACGGTCCGATCGCCGACAACGCCGGCGGCATCGCCGAGATGGCCGAACTGGACCCCAGCGTCCGGGAGGTCACCGACGCCCTGGACTCGCTGGGCAACACCACCGCTGCGGTGGCCAAGGGCTTCGCCGTCGGTTCGGCTGCCCTGACCGCCCTGGCCCTGTTCAAGAGCTTCGAGTTCGCGGTCGCCCAGGCCGGTGGCTCTCTCAGCCTGGACGTCGGCCAGGTCGAGGTGTTCATCGGCCTGTTCCTCGGCGCCATGCTGCCGTTCCTGTTCGCGGCGCTCACCATCGACGCCGTGGGCCGGGCCGCCCAGGAGATGATCGAGGAGGTCCGTCGGCAGTTCCGCGAGATCCCGGGCCTGCGTGAGGGTGAGCCCGGGGTCAACCCCGATTCAGCCCGCTGCGTGGCCATCTCGACGGCGGCTTCCCTCAAGGAGATGGTCATCCCCGGGGCCCTGGCCGTGGTGGTGCCCCTGGTGATCGGCTTCATCAGCGTCGACACCCTCGGCGGCTTCCTGGCCGGTGCCCTGGTGGCCGGCTTCTGCCTGGCCATCTTCATGGCCAACGCCGGTGGCGCGTGGGACAACGCCAAGAAGTACATCGAGACCGGTGCCCACGGCGGCAAGGGCTCGGACAACCACAAGGCGGCCGTGGTCGGCGACACCGTCGGTGACCCCTTCAAGGACACCTCCGGGCCTGCCATGAACATCCTGATCAAGGTCATGACCATCGTGTCGCTGGTGTTCGCCTCGGCCTTCGTCGGCTGACCCGATCCACCAGAACCGGTGTCGGAGGGGCCCTACGGGGCCCCTCCCGCCGCTTTCAAGTCCCGCTGCCGCCCGTTCAGCGGGTCAACCTCAGCCGGGCAACACGATCATCGGGTCCTTGGCCTCTCCTCCGGTGCGGACCTCGAAGTGGAGGTGCGGGCCCGTCGACCACCCGGTCGATCCGCACTTGCCCAGCGGTTCGCCCTTGTCGATCCGGTAGCCGGTCGACACGTGAAGCTCCTGCAGGTGGGCGTACAGCGTGATGACCGGCCCCTCGTGCTCGATGAGGACCACGTTGCCGTAGCCGCCCTTCTCCCCCGCGAAGATGACCTTCCCCTCCTTGGCGGCCCAGACGGGTTGACCCCGCACGCAGCCGAAGTCCACGCCGTTGTGCTGGCGGACCGTCCCGAAGATGGGGTGCTTTCGGGGCCCGAACCGCGAGCCCAGGCGCCCCTCGATGGGCATGATGAAGCCCTGACCGGACTCCTTGGTCAGGTCGGCGGCTGACTTCCGGAGCTCCTCGGCGATCAGGTTGTCGATGAGGATGGCCATCAGGTACTCCTGCCGCTCGAAGGCCC
>CAYWBE010000005.1:0-27606 GCA_964456295.1 uncultured Candidatus Nemicrothrix sp. | reverse complement strand
GTGTTGACCACCCCGATGCGTACGTCCACGTTCTGCTCCGTTTCCCGGACACCGGGGGACCGCTCCCCCGGACGGTCCGTCTCAGACGATCTTGAGTTCCCGGTGCCGACGCTTGGTCGGCTTCATCTCCACGTCCAGCACCCGGGCGATCTCGGCGAACACCGCTCCCACCTCGGTGGACGGGTCAACGGCCACCGGCTGGCCCCGGTCAGCGCCGTCACGCAGCGCGGGAACCAGCGGCACCTGCCCCAACAGCGGCACCCCGATCCGGTCGGCCAGGGCCTGACCGCCGCCCGCACCGAACAACTCGTAACGGGTCCCGTCGTCGCCGGTGAACCACGACATGTTCTCGATGACCCCGTGGACCTTCAGGTTCACCTTGTCGGCCATGAAGGCCGCCCGCTGGGCCACCGTCTGGGCTGCCGGCTGGGGGGTGGTGACCACGTACATCTCGGCCGTGGGCAGGAAGCCGGCCAGCGAGATGGAGATGTCACCGGTGCCCGGGGGGAGGTCGACCAGGAGGTAGTCGGGCTCGTCCCAGTACACGTCGGTCAGGAACTGCTCGAGGGCCTTGTGGAGCATCGGCCCCCGCCAGATCACCGGCTGGTCCTCCTCGGCGAAGAACCCCATGGAGATGCAACGCACCCCGTGGCCCTCCGGCGGGATGAGCATGTCGTCGATGACCGTCGGGGGCTGGTCCACGCCCAGCATCCGGGGAATGGAGAAGCCCCACACGTCGGCGTCCACCACGGCTACGTCCCGACCCCGGCCGGCGAGGGCCACGGCCAGGTTGGTGGTCACCGAGGACTTGCCCACGCCACCCTTACCCGAGGCCACGAGCAGCACCCGGGTCGACGAGTTGGCCTCGGCGAACGGTACGGCCCGTCCCTCGGAGTGCCCGTAGGTGGAGTTGGTGCCGGCCGTCGACGCCGGATCACCGTGGAGTCGTTCCCGCAACTCGGCCAGCTCGGACTCGGTCATGACCGTGAACTCGACCTCGGTGGCCTCCACCTCGTCCAGCGCAGTCACCGCACCGGCCACCGACTGCTGGATCTCGGCCTTCATCGGGCAGCCGGGCACGGTCAGGGCCACCTGGACGGTCACCCGCGGACCATCGATGCGAACCTCGCGGACCATGCCCAGATCCACGATGCTGCGGCGGAGTTCGGGGTCCTGCACGGGGCGGAGGACATCCACCACCTGGGGTTCGGTGACCGGCACGGAGGCTCCTGTTCGCAGGTCGTTTCACGGATCGGCCGCTCGTCGAGCGGTCGGACGGTGCCCCGACCGGACGCTGGCGGACGGCCGGAGGACCGGGATCGGTAGAATAACCGGGTGGACGGGGCCCCCCTCACGGACACCGAGTTCTCCTCGGCGGTCACGGCGATCACCGGAGCGTTCGGTGATCCGACTCGACGGGACATCTACCTGCACGTCCGGGAACGGGCCGACGACGGCACCGGGGTCACCGCGGCCGATGCGGCTGCGGCCTTCGACCTCCACCCCAACGTGGCCCGCCACCACCTCGACAAGTTGGCCGCCGGGGGCTACCTGGAGATCGCCGTGGAGCGCCCCGAGGGCGCCTCGGCCGGTCGGCCGTCCAAGCACTACCGGGTGACCGACGCCGGCTCTCCCCTGGAACTCCCCATCCGACAGGACGCCGTGCTGGTCAGCCTGCTGGGTCGGGCCCTGGCCCTCCTCCCCGACGACCAGGCCGAGGCCATGGCCGAGGAGGTGGGTGCCGAGATCGGACGCAGCATGGCCGACACCCTGGGCTCCGACGAGGCCCACCGGTCGCTGCGGTCGGCCATGCAGGTGGTGGCCGAGGCCCTCACCGCACACGGGTTCGCCGCCCGGGCCGAACGATCGGGAGACGACCGCCTGCGGATCGTGTCCGAGCACTGCCCGTTCGGTGGGGCACCGATCGAGCACCCGGTGATCTGCGCGGTCGACCGGGGGCTGGTCCGCGGGATGCTGGGTGCCCTCTACGGCGAGACCACCCCGGAGACGCGGTCGTCGCTGCCCATGGGCGACACCGTCTGCATCACCGACGTCACCGTCTGACCCCCGCGCCCACACTCGCCAACCACCGGACCTCGATGACCATCCTCCTGATCCGCCACGGCTCGGCGGGCGACCCCTACCGCTGGTCGGGTGACGACGCCGACCGGCCGTTGGACGCCGCCGGCGCCGACCAGGCCGACCGACTGGCCGACAAGGTGGACGACCTCCTGGCCGGGAGGCCGTTGGCCGAGGTGCGCAGCAGCCGGGCCGTCCGCTGTCTCCAGACCGTCGGACCTTCGGCGGCCCGCCACGACCTCCTCCCGGAAGCCGACCCCTCGCTGTTCGAGGGGTCGTCGGCGGCCATGACCGCCCTGGTGCGGGCCCGGGCCGCCGACGGCGCTGCCGACCGGCAGGTGGTGGTGCTGTGCAGCCACTCCGACGTCATCCCCGACGTGGTCCGCGACGTCGTGTCCGACGGTGCCGGGTTGAGTGGCGGACGGGGCTGTGCGTACGCGTCGATCTGGGAACTGACGGTGGCCGCCGGTGCCGTCGTCCACGCGCACTACCACCAGTAACCGGCACCAGTAACCGGCACCAGTAACCGGCACCAGTAACCGGCACCGGGCGTCAGGCGGCCCGTCGCTTCAGCCCTCGAGCAGGCCCACCGATACCAGGGCGGCCACCAGCTCGGCCGGTGGCCCGTCCAGTGCGGCGAAGGACGCCACGTCAGCGGCCACCTCGGGCGCCATGCCAGTCAGGGTGCCGACCAGGCTGCTACGGACCATGGCCCGGTAGGCCAGGGCGTACGGGTCGGTCGGCCCGGCGGCCACCGCCTCGTCCAGGTTGGCCAGGCCACGCTCCACCAGTTCGGGCACGCCGGTGGCGGCCAGCAGCCACCCCCGCTCGGCCAGGAACGCGGCCTCCGAACCGGCCGCCCCTCCCGAATCCAGGCCCGAGTCCAGGAGCTCCAGCGCAGCCAGCAGCCCACCGTCGGCGGCCAGCCCACCGGCGATCCGCTGGCGGAGCCGGCTGGCGGCCAGCAGGTCCCCCACGATGGGCGGTGCAGCCAACCCGTCCAGCACCGTCAGGTCGGCTGCCGCACCGGCGTGGTCGCCCCCGGCATGCCGGGCCGACGCCCGGAACACCCGCACGTCGGCGTACCCGCCATCCACGGCGACCGCGTCGTCCAGGTCGACCATGGCGGCGACCCGGTCACCGGTACGCCACCGCGACCAGCCGCGATAGGCCAACGCCTCCACGTTGGACGGCTGCACGTCGAGCACCTGCGTATAGAGCGCCTCGGCCTCGGCCGGTGCCGCCACCCCGGCCTGGGCCAGCAGGGTGCGGGTCGACGACCGGATGTCCCCGGTGATGGCGTCGCCGGCCGTACGGTCGCCGGCCGCACGGGCCACCAGCACGCCGGCCAGCACGGCCACCACCGCCACCCCGAGGACCAGCTTCGCCGTGGACCGCCCCGGTGGACCGGCCCCGCCTCCTCCACGGGTCCCGACCCGCCAACGGGTGACGGCCAGACCCAGGCCGGTGACGGCCGCCGCGACGGCCAGCACGGGAAGGACCCAGACCATGCCGGTGAGGCCCCGGCCGGTCGGGGTGTAGTCGATGTCCTCGCCGAAGCGCTCGACCAGCATGGTCCGGACCTCGGCGTCGGTCCGCCCCTCGTCGACCATGGTCCGGATGGTCGACCGGATGGTGCGGGCGATGGGCACGTCGGACTCTCCCAGGGACTGGCCCTGACAGACCGGGCAGGCGAAGTCGTCGGCCAGGGCGTGCACCCGGTCGGCGTTGGTACGTGGCGACCGGTCGGCCACCTCCGACACCACCAGGCTGCCCACCACCACGGCCAGCACCGTCAGCCACACCGCGGTACCACGTCCGGCGGCGCTCACCGATCGGCCCCTTCACCGGACAGGGTGGCCACCGCCCGGGCCACGAGGCCATCGAGGTCCTCGCGGACCACGCCACCGACCACCTTGGCCGCCACGTGGCCCGACGGGGTCACGAGGTACGACTCGGGGACGGCCACCACGCCCCAGTCCACGGCAATGCGGCCCGTATCGACCGGCAGCACCGGCCACCCGCCGCCATGGTCGTCGAAGAAGCGGGCGATGGCCGTGGGACGGTCGTCGAAGGCCACGCTGACCACCCGTACCTCGGGTACCGACGGGTCCGACCCGTCGTGGGCCTCGGCGAAGGCCACCAGTTCAGGGTGCTCCTGGACGCACGGGATGCAGGTCGTGGAGAAGAAGTTGACCAGCACCCAACGGCCCCTCTGGTCGTCGAGGTCCCAGTGCCCGCCGTCCAGGGTGCTACCGGCCACCGGCGGCGCCACCGCCCCCACCAGATGGGTGGTCATCCGGTCCCGGCCGGCCTCCCGGGTGGCCAACACCACCACGAGGACGGCCAGCACCAGGCCCACGGCCAGCGCGGCACGCCGGACCGGGTTCACCTCGCCTGCTCCGGTCCGGTCGTCGGCGCCGTCTCCGGTTCCGTCTCCCGGCGTCGGGCTCGGCCGGTGGGACTCCCCGCTCCGGGAACGGCAGCCAGGGCCGTGCCGACGGCCATCACCGCCCCACCGATCCACAGCCACGCCACCAACGGTTGGACGGTCACCCGGACCACCGTGCCCTCGAACCCGGCTCCCGCCCCGTCCGTGGCCAGGGGATCCGGCACGGCCAGGACGGCCATCTGGAGGTCGTCGCGGACCGTCGAGCGGGTGGCCGGCGTCCCGATGGTCTGTCCGCCGAACGGGAAGACGCTGATGGCCGGCTCGAACCGCTCCCCGTCGACCACCACGGCCACCCGGGTCTCGGTCTTCTCGGACAACTCGACGGTGGACAGGCCGTCGAAGACCAGTTCGTGGCCGGCGAAGCTGGCCCGGTCACCCACCTCGTCGAACCGGAACTCGGCCTGGCGGACGAAGGCCGACGAGCAGGCGAAGGCCACGGCCACCACGGCCACCCCGACGTGGACGACCATTCCCCCGCTGGATCGACCCACGAAGCCCCGGAGGCCCCGGGACCTGACGGCCAGCACCAGGTGCCGGACCGCCCCGCCGGCCGCGAAGGCCCCCAGCCCCACGGCCAGCGTCGGGGCCCAGCCCCGGCTCCCCACGACGACGCCCACGACCATGGCCGTCGCCCCGGCGGCCGCCGGCCACCGCAGACGGGCCGACAGGACCTCGGTGGTCCCCCGACCCCACGGCAGGGCGGGTGCCACGGCCATGAGGAACAGCAGGGCGAACCCCACCGGCATGGTCATCCGTTCGAAGTAGGGGTTGCCCACGGCGATCCGGTCGCCCCGCGCCGCCTCCACCAGCAGTGGGAACACGGTGCCGAGCAGCACCACGAAGGCGAATGCCCCGAACAGCAGGTTGTTGGCCAGGAACGCGCCGGTGCGCGACACCGGCGACTCGATGGACCCCGGGGCCCGCAGGGCATCGCCCCGCCAGGCGATCAGTCCGACCGTGGTGACCACCACGAGGGCGAAGAAGCCCAGCAGCAGCGGCCCGATGCCCGACTCGGTGAAGGCGTGCACCGACTCGAGCACCCCGGACCGGGTGATGAACGTGCCCAGGATGGTCAGGGCGAACGTGGCGCACAGCAGCGACAGGTTCCAGACCCGGAGCATCCCCTGGCGTTCCTGGACCATCACCGAGTGCAGGTAGGCGGTACCGGTCAGCCACGGGAGGAACGAGGCGTTCTCCACCGGATCCCACGCCCAGTAGCCGCCCCAGCCCAGCACCTCGTAGGACCACCAGGCCCCGAGGATGATGCCCACCGTGAGGCAGCCCCAGGCGATCAGCGTCCACCGGCGGGCCTCCAGCAGCCACCCCTCCCCCAGGCGCCCGGTGGCCAGGGCGGCCACCGCCAGGGCGAACGGCACGGTGAACCCGACGTAGCCCAGGTAGAGCACCGGTGGATGGAACGCCATCAGCACGTGGTTCTGGAGCAACGGGTTGGGGCCCGGCCCGTCGTAGCCGGCCCACGGCTCGAACCGACCGAACGGTTGGGCGGGACCAGCCAGCAGCAGGAAGAAGAAGGTGCAGACCGCGAACATGACCAGCAGGGTCCAGCCGACCATCGGATCGTCCAGGCGGTCCCGGAACCGGCGGACCACCAGCACCAGGTAGCCCACCAGGACCAGCACCCACAGCAGGATCGAACCCTCGAGGGCTGACCACAGGGTGGCCACATTGAACAACGCCGGGGTGCGGTGGCTGCCGTGTTCGGCCACGAAGGCCACGGTGAAGTCCCGGGTGATCAGCGCCCGTTCCATGACCGCCACCTGGCCCACGGCGGCCACGGCCAGCATCCAGGCCCAGGTACGGGACCGGACGACCAGCGACGGGTTCCGGGTGACCAGCCCCCAGGCCACGGTGACCACCCCGGCGACCGAGGCGACCAGCCCGAGGGCCACGCAGGTCGTACCGAGGGTGGCGTTCACCCGTCCGTCGGGGAGGCGTCCCCCCCGGCCGACCCCTCGCCTGACCGGTCACCACAGGGTTCCAGTTCGGCGCCGTCACCCCGGTAGTCGTTGTCGTGCTTGACCACCATGTGGTCGGTCCGGAGGTGCCAGCCGTCGCCCGCCGGCTCGGCCAGGCCGGCCGGGACCGGCCCACGGACCCACGACCCCTGGAGGACGACCGGTACACCGGGCTGGAACAGTTCGGCCGGATCGCCGACGTGGACCACGTCGGCCAGGACGTCGCCGGCACACAGGGTGAAGGCCACCGCGGCCTCCCCGTCGACCTCGACGGCCAACAGGCCGGGCTGCGGGGTTCCCACCACCCGGAAGCGCGCCTCGTCCAGCTCGGACCGCAGTTCGACGGCCCGGTCCACCTCGTAGAAGAACAGTGCCGCGTCGCCGAGGGTGCGAAACAGGACGGCCACCACGGCAACCACCAGCACCACGACCAGCAGGACCGGTCCCATCCGACGACCCGATCCCCGGGGACCGCCAACCGGCCGGCTGGGCGCCGGCCTCAGCCCGTGGTCACCGCCGGCCTCGACGCCGTCGGAAGGATCAGGCACCGTCGGACCCCTGGTCCTCGAGCCAGCGCCGCCGGGCATCGGGCACCCGGGTACTCAGGTCCCGCCCCCGGCGGACCAGGCGCAACGCGTAGATCCCCAACGCCCCCAGCGTGATCCCCCAACCGGCGACGAGGTAGCCCACGTGGGTCATGACCGGTCACCGTTCCCGTCCGCCGGGTCCTCGCCCACCGAACGTCGGACCTCGGCATCGGGGGTCTCGGCCCGACGCTCGACGATGGCCGCGGCAACCGAGTGGTCGAGGGCGGCCTGCTCCAGCCACCCGACCCGGAAGCGGTGCAGCAGCAACCAGGCCAGCACCATGCCCATCACCAGGAACCCCAGCATCAGGGTGAACAGCGTGAGGTCCTCGATCTTCAGGTCGTTGAGGGTCGACTGCTGGTGGAGCGTCCGGTTCTCCCACCACTCGACGGACCGGTTGACCAGCGGGATGTCCAGCACGGCGACCAGGGCCACCACGGCGGCCCGACGCGACACCGACCGCGGATCACCGGTGGTCCGACGCAGGGCCAGGTATCCGGCGAACATGAGGAACAGCACCAGGGTGGTCATGAGCCGGACGTCACCCCACTCCCACCAGGTGTTCCACACCGGCCGCCCCCAGATGGAGCCGGTGACCAGCACCAGGCCACAGAACAGCGTGCCCACCTCGGCCGCCGCGTGGGCCGTGACGTCCCACCACGGTGTTCGCCGCACCAGGACGCCCACGCTGGCCACCGCGCACAGCCCGAAGGCCACGTAGGTCATCACGGCCAGGGGCACGTGCACGTACAACAGCCGGACGGCGTCGAACTGGCCGAACTCGTCGCCCGTGGTGGGATGGATACGCACGTCGGGGTCGGTCAGGACGAAGGCCAGCACACCGAGGACGACCAGCCCCAGGAGGGTGGCCGCTCCGAGCAGGCGCGACCCTCGTGAGCCGGTGGTCTCCCGGGGCCCGGCAGCGCCCCCCAGGGCAGTGTCGCTCGTCGGTTCGATGGTCATCGGCGCTCCCGGTCAGTCCTCGACCAGCGCGCCGTGGGCCGACGCACCGACCACGGTGAGGACCAGGGCGGCGATGGCCAGCAGGCCGGTCCATGCCCAGCCGTCGACCGCCGCGGCACCGAGGGCATCGTCGAACGCCCGGGTGGCCCCGATCAGCACCGGCGCCAGCACCGGGAGCACCAGGATCGGCAGGAGGGTCTCCCGCGCCCCGGGCCCCGAGGCCAGCGCGCCGTAGAGGGTACCGGCGGCCGCTACGGCGACCCCGGCCACCACGCCGGCCACCACCAGCAACAGCCAGTCCTCCACCGACACCCCGTAGAGCACCACCAGGCCGCAGGCCAGGACCGCCTCCAGTGCCAGCAGCTGCACGAACACCGCGGTGGCCCGCCCCAGGTACCGGGCCACCGGCGGGAGGCCCGACATCCGCAGGGCCGTACCCGTCCCGTCGGCGACATCCACGGCGGTCGAACGCTGGACGGCCAGCAGGGCGCTCAGGAGGACCGCCACCCAGAACAGCCCGGGAGCGAAGGTCCGCAGGGTGCGGTGGTCGGCGTCCAGCGCGAACCCGAACAGCACCAGCACGAGCACCGCGAACGGCAGCACCTGGTCGACCACCACCCGAGACCGCGCCTCGATCCGCAGGTCCCGGGCCGCCACCAGGCGGATGTCGCGCAACACGGCACGCAGCGCGCTCACCGCACGTCCTCCCGTCCGGAAGGCTCCACGACCGCACCGCCGGCCAACGTCACCATCCTCGGCGACAACGCCGCCACCCGGTCCAGCTCGTGGGACGAGACCACCACGGTCCCACCAGCGGACACCGCATCGCCGATGAGCGCATCGACGAGGTCCCGTCCCGCCTGGTCCAGGCCGGCATGCGGCTCGTCCAGCAGCCAGAGCTCGGGGCGACGGGCCAACAGGGCCGCCAACGACGTCCGTCGGCGCTGGCCGGCCGACAGGGTGTGGACCGGCAGGTCGAGCAGCCGGTCGGGAACCTCCAGGCGCCGGCGGGCATCGTCGATCCGGTGACCCGCATCGACCGACCCCAGGCCGGCAGCCTGCGCCCAGAACCGCAGGTTCTCCCCGACCGTCAGGTCGTCATACAGCCCGGTGTCGTGCCCCAGCAGGGCCACCCGGCGCCGCACCGACCGGCGACCGGCTCCCTCGGCGAGGTCGGTGCCCAGTACCCGGACCTCACCCGACTCCGGTCGCAACAGGCCGGCACAGAGGTGCAGCAGCGTGGTCTTGCCGGCCCCGTTGGGGCCCCGGAGCAGGACCGTCTCACCGGCGCGGATCGTCAGGTCCACACCGGACAGGGCGGGGAAGCGGCCCAGCAGCGCGACCGCGGCACGCATCTCGACCACCGACACCCCGCCACGGTACCGGGCGGTCGTACCCTGACCCCATGCCCGCCACGCCCCGCCGGAAACCGGGCCGCCTCGTGGACCACCTGTCACGGCTGGTGGGCGCCCTGGCCCTGATGGTCGTGGCCACGGCCTGCGGGAGCGGGACCGGGCCGGGAACCGCCGACCCCGTCGGGGACGGGTCCGCTGACGGGACCGCCGGAGGAGGGGCCGTCGCCACCACCTCGATGGTCGAGGCCCGACCATCGATGACCGATGACGAGGTGCCCGACTGGGTGGGCGAGGTGGTGAACCTCCACGACCTGGAGTCCGGCACCTGCTTCAACAGCTACGCCTGGGTGCAGGAGGACCGGCAGATCGCCATCGACACCCGGGTGCCGTGCACCGGACCCCACCAGCACGAGATCTACCTGCGCACCACCCACCCCGCCCGGGCCGGGGCGCCCTGGCCCGGCGACCGGGAGATGGAGGCCTACGCCCGCGCCGAGTGCTACGCGGCGTTCGCCGACTTCGTCGGCATCATCTTCGAACTCTCGGAACTCGAGTTGGGCTACCTGACCCCGTCGAGGACCGACTTCGAACACGACCGGGCCGTGTTCCGCGACATCCACTGCTTCGTCCGCCGATCCGACGACACCGACCTGGTGGGCACGGCGGCCGGTTCCCGCCTCTAGCGGGTCAACCCGCGGCCCGCCGGGCCAGCACCAGGGCCAGGCCGGTCCACGACTGCGGAACGGCACCCGACCCGGCACCGGTGTCGGGATGCCAGTACTCGGCCAGGCCCGACGCCCACGCACCAGCCACCGTGGTCCGGGCCAGCCCCTCGGCGGCGATGGCCGAGTGGGGTTCGACGGCCCGCACCATGAGGTAGGCCAACTGGGGCCACACCGGACCCCGCCAGTAGGCGTCGGAGTCGAACGACGGCTCCCCGCGGTGCACCCCGCAGGGCCCGGCCGGCCCGGAGAAGGCCGCCGGGTCCAGCATCTGGTCGACCACCCGGTCGGCCCGTCGGCCCTCCTCCTCGACCAGCAGGGGCAGCAGGGCGTCCAACGTCCGGACCCGACCCGACCCCCCGCCCGTGTCCCCGGCCGGCCCTCCAGTGGGCGGGCCGGCATCGGTCCAGGTCCCCAAGCGTTCGTCCCACCGGCCGGCCAGGGCCTCGACCAACCCGTCGGCCTCGGCGGCCAGCCCATCGTCGCCGGTCACCGAGGCGAGCTCCCGGGCGTTGAACGCCACCAGTGCGTTGAAGCCCGCCGGTGCCACCTCGAACAGCGGGTTGGCCAGCGCCTCGCCATGGGATCCGGTCTCGATGGTCGACACCAGCCGGTTCTTCACTGAACGCCACCGCTCGACGTCGAAGCCGCCGGGACAGTGGTCGTCCCACCGGGGCGAGTCGTCGGCCCCGGTCTCCCACGGGTGGCAGACCCGGACCAGGCCCGATGGATCACGTCGGCGGCCCCGCAGCAGGAACCACAGGCCGGCGGCGGCCCGCTCGACCACCTCGTCGCCGGGGCCGCACCCGGCCCGGTGCAGTTCGGCCACCACATGGCCGTACATGGGTGGCTGGGTGATCGACGAGCCGTCCCGACGCCCCCACAGGTCCTCGTGGAACCCGGGCCCACGGACGTAGTGCATGTGGGGGACGAAGCCCGACGGGGCCTGCGGGTCCAGGGCCACGGCCAGCTCCCGGTGGGCCCGGTCCCGGTCGCCGAGGGCCAGCCAGACCAGGACGTGGAAGCACGAGTCCCACAGCCACTGCCACGGGTAGACCGACGAGTTGGGCGCTGCATACCCTTCCGGCACCCAGTGGTCGTCCATCATCGAACGCACGGCGGCCTCCAACTCGTCGTCGGCCGGACCAGGGAGGACCATGGCTCGCTGCACCATCGTCTCCTTCCGGTTCGGGCCCACCGACGGCGTGTCGGTGGTGGCACGGCTGTGGGCCGACGTGCTGGCCGGTCTGGGCTTCGACGTCGACTGGCTGGCCGGCGGGATCGAACCCGGATGGGACGACCCCCGGCCGGTCCGGATCGTAAACGGCCTCGGCATCGACGGGTCGCCAGACGGCCCGAGACCGACCGGCGAACTGGCCGGGGAACTGGCCGGGGAACTGGCTGGCTCCGACCTCGTGGTGGTGGAGAACCTCTGCACCATCCCGCTGAACCCGCCGGCCGCCCACGCCCTGGCCGACGTCCTCCGGGGCCGACCAGCCGTGCTCCACCACCACGACCCACCGTGGCAACGGGACCGGTTCGCCCACGTGACCGACCTGCCCCCCGATGATCCGGCGTGGCGCCACGTCACCATCAACGACCTGACCCGTCGGCAGATGGCCGACCGGGGCATCGAGGCGGTGACCATCCGCAACGGGTTCGACCCCGACCCTCCGGCCGGCGATCGGGATCGGACACGACGTCGTCTGGGCCTCGACCCCGACGAACTGCTGGTCGTCCATCCCGTGCGGGCCATCCCCCGCAAGGCCGTCGACCGGGCCATCGCCCTGACCGGGTCGCTCGGTGACCCGGACCGTCCGGCCACCTACTGGCTGCCCGGCCCGGCCGAGGACGGCTTCGGCCCCGAGTTGGCCGGCCTGCTGGCCGCCGCCCGTTGCCCGGTGATCCGCCATCCGGCCACCTCGCGGGCCGACCTGTACGCGGCGGCCGACGTGGTGGCCTTCCCGTCGACCTGGGAGGGCTTCGGCAATCCCCCGGTGGAGGCCGCCCTGGCCCGCCGGCCGGCGGCCGTCGGGACCTACCCGGTGGGCGACGAGCTCCGGGCCCTCGGCCTGCGCTGGTTCGACGCCGCCGATCCGGGCCCGCTGCGGACCTGGCTGTCGGCACCGGTCGACGAACGCACCGCCCTGCTGGACCACAACCAGCGGGTGGCGGCCACCGAACTGTCCACGGACCGGATGGCCGCCGGGCTGGAAATGCTGCTGTCGGAGGCAGGCTGGCTGCCGTGAACGATCCGATCCTCCTCCGCCGGGCCCGCCTGGCCCGTCTGGCCCGCGTCGGCCAACGGCTCGGCTACCTGGCGTACCTGGTGGCCATCGTGGTGTTCGCCGTGGGCCTGGCCACCGGCTTCACCGACGCGGTGGCCACCACCCTGGTGGTGCTGCTGGTGGCCGGTTCCTTCGTGCTGGCTCCAGCCATCGTGCTCCACTACGCGGTGCGGGCTGCGGCCGATGAGGAACGGGCCGAACATCGGGATGGAGCAGAGACCACGCCCGACGCCTGACCGGAGTAATCGCGCCGTCCGGTCCCTCCGTGTGGTCGTCGGACCCCGACCTGTGTCTACCGTCACACCGTGACGAACGAGGCACAGGCCGTGATCACCGCACCGGACGCCGTCCAGACCGACGCGGCCCCCGTTCGACAGACCACGGCCACCCGCCTGCCCGCCGCCGAACGCCGCCGCCAGATCCTCGACGTGGCCCTCGAGGCGTTCGCTCGATCGGGCTACCACGACACGTCGATGAACGCCATCGCCCGCGAGGCCGGTGTCACCAAGCCCGTCCTGTACCAGCACTTCGCCTCCAAGCACGAGCTGTTCGAACTGCTGCTGGCCGAGACCGGTGGCCATCTCCTCAAGGCCATCGAGGCGGCGTCGATCGAGGAGACGCCCCGACGCCGGGTGGAAGCCGGGTTCCGGGCCTTCTTCCACTTCTTCGAGGACCGACCGTCGGCGTTCGCCGTGCTCTACGGCTCGAGCGTGGCCGTCGACCCCGACTTCCGTCGGGATGCCCGCCAGGTGCGCGACACCTTCGCCGAATTCCTGGCCCTCATGATGGGCGACCGCGACCACGACGAGGCACTCGCCCTGGCGGCCGGCATCAGCGGCCTGTCCGAGGGGATGATCCGACACTGGATGCACGAGGGACGGTCCCGGCCGGCCGACGAGATGGCCGCCCTGGCCGCCCGTCTGGCGTGGGGCGGCATCGAAGCGCTGCTCTGAGCCCCCGCTCCTGACCCGCGGCCTCCGAACCGGGCACCGCCGCTCAGTCCAGCGGGACGGGCGAGATGTCGATCGGTTCGACAGGGAGGTCGCCGGCCACGATCGGAGCCAGGTGCTCCCGCAGCAGGGTCGGAAGCACCGGTTCATCCGAGGCCAGCAGGTCGTCCAGCGTCCACCAACGTGCCCCCATGAACGCCGCGGCCTCCAACGCCTCGAGATGCCGGGGCCGGTACTCGCCCCCGTCGCACCACGCCACGTGGATCCGCTCGTGGCTGTCGAAGAAGTAGCCGCCGAACGTGAACTGGACGTGCTGGGTCCAGATCACCGGACCCATCTCCACGTCCTCCATGCCCGTCTCCTCGTACAGCTCACGGGCCGCGGCCACCGCACTGTCCTCGCCCCGGTCGATCCCGCCACCGGGGATCTCCCACCAGGCCGGCTTGAACGGGTCCAACGGGTCCTCTGCGTTGACGAGGAAGATCCGGCCGTCACGGTCCAGGAGGACGACGCGAGCCGCCGGCCGGCGTAGGAACACGGGCCGCCGAAGCCGGTCAGCGACAGTCGGCGCAGCGGCCGACCATGTCGAAGCGGTGGGCGTCCACCCGGAAGCCCCGCTCGGCGGCCATCTCGGCCAGGTCGGCCACCCGCTGCTCGAACTCGTCGGACACGTCGAAGTCGTCGATGCGCCCACAGGCGTCGCAGACCAGGTGGTGGTGGTGGTGTCCGGTCAGCGACTCGTGCAACTCGAACCGGGCGTGGTCGTCTCCGGAGTCCACCCGGCGGACCACCGAGGCGTCGACCAGTTCGCCGAGGTTCCGATAGGCGGAGCTCTGGGCGAGCACCCGCTCCGACCCGGCGTCACCCTCGAGGATCTCGGGCAGGGTCAGCGGCCGACCGGCAGCGGCCAGGATCTGGACCACCGCATACCGGGAGCGGCTGTAGCGCATGCTCCCGGCCCGGAGTCGGCGACCCACCACTACATGCAGGTCATCCTGTGCGTGGTGATGGGATGGGTCGGCCACGACGGGGATCCTAGGTCCCCGGCACGTTGTCGGGAATCGGTGGGAACGGTGGGCCCCGCCGACGGGTCGACCGGGGGGGCAGGCTCAGACGGGCCGCCGCCGCATGAGGGCGTTGCGACGCGTCCGACACACCAACTGGTCCCGCGCGTTGTGGGCCCGGTGCTCGAACGTCACGATCCCCGCATCGGGACGGGACCCCGAGGCCCGGGCCGCCACCACCTCGGTCTCGAACCGCAACGTGTCACCGATGAACACCGGTGCGGGGAACGTCGTCTCCTCGAAGCCGAGGTTGGCCACCGTCGTACCCAGCGTGGTGTCGCCCACGCTCACCCCGACCACCAGGCCGAGGGTCAGGAGGCTGTTCACCAGTCGCTCGCCGAACTCGGTACCCGCCGCGAACCCGGCATCGAGGTGCAGGGGTTGCGGGTTGTGGGTCATGAGGCAGAACTGCAGGTTGTCGGCCTCGGTGACGGTCCGGGTCAGGGAATGCCGGACCACCAGGCCCACCGGCAGGTCCTCGAACCACCGACCCGACGCGCCGTCGATGACGTGTGACCCCTCGTCTCCTGCCATATCCGGAGTCTTGCCCCTCGGGCCGTCCGGGTCCCCAGCGGCTGGCTAGTTTCGGCGGCCATGGCTTCCAACATCGGGGCGACCGACATCGGGGCAGGCCCCCTCTGGACCCCTGACACCGGACGGGTGGCGACCTCCCAGGTGGATGCCTTCCGCCGGGCCGTCGGCGTGGACGGTGGCTACCGGGAGCTCCACCGCTGGTCGATCGGCCACCCGGCCGACTTCTGGCGGGCCGTCTGGGACCAGTCGGGCGTGGTCGGCGACCCCGGCCCGACCGTGGTGGACCACGGTGCACCGGGCGGCCGTCCGGGCCACCTGACCGACACCCGGTGGTTCCCCGGCGGGTGCCTGAACTTCGCCGAGAACCTGCTGGGCGTCGCCGACGACCGACCGGCGCTGGTGTACCGCGGCGAGGACCCCGGCGTGTCCGGCGCCCGACGGACCCTGACCCGCCGGGACCTCCACGCCCTGGTCTCCCGTCTGCAGCAGGCCCTCCTGGAGGCGGGTGTCGAACCGGGCGACCGGGTGGCGGCCTGGCTGCCCAACGTGCCCGAGACCGTCGCGGTGATGCTGGCCGCCGCGTCGATCGGCGCCACCTTCTCGTCCACCTCGCCCGACTTCGGGGCCTCCGGGGTGATCGACCGCTTCGGGCAGATCCGCCCGGTGGTCCTGTTCGCCACCGACGGCTACCGCTACGGCGGCCGTCGCCACGACGTCACCGACCGCCTGGCCGAGGTCTCCGACGCCCTGGATGGCGTGCGCCGGGTGGTCGTCGTCCCCGAGGACCCAGCCGCCGGCCCGGTCGGCCCGATCCCCGACGGGGCCGTCTCCTTCGGGGACTTCCTGGCCCCGCACGAACCTGAACCGGTTCGGTTCCT
The DNA here is from genome assembly GCA_964456295.1 of uncultured Candidatus Nemicrothrix sp. Lineage (GTDB taxonomy): Bacteria > Actinomycetota > Acidimicrobiia > Acidimicrobiales > MedAcidi-G1 > UBA9410. The sequence continues at coordinate 11,758 of CAYWBE010000005.1, read as the reverse complement.
CGACCTACCGTTCGACCACCCGCTGTACGTCCTGTACTCGTCGGGCACCACCGGCCGACCCAAGTGCATCGTCCACCGGGCGGGTGGGATCCTCCTCAAGCACCTCGTCGAGCACCGCCTGCAGTGCGACGTCCGGGCCGACGACCGGGTCTTCTACTTCACGACGGCCGGCTGGATGATGTGGAACTGGCTGGCCTCGGGGCTGGCCGCCGATGCCACCGTGGTGCTCTACGACGGCTCGCCGTTCCACCCCGACGGCAACCGCCTGTTCGACCTGGCTGACGACTGCGCCGTCACCCTGTTCGGCGTGTCGGCCAAGTTCATCGACTCGGTGGCCGGTGCCGGCCTGCGACCCGTCGAGACCCACGCCCTGACCGACCTGCGGACCATCTGCTCCACCGGCAGCCCGCTCAGCCACGAGGGGTTCGCCCACGTGTACGCCGACTGGTCGCCCGACGTGCACCTGGCGTCCATCTCCGGCGGCACCGACCTGTGTGGGTGCCTGGTGGGCGGCCAACCCACCGGCCCGGTGTACGCCGGCCAGATCCAGGGCCCGGTCCTGGGCATGGACATGGACGTGGTCGACGACGACGGAGCCACCGCGGGCCCCGGCGTCCGGGGCGAGTTGGTCTGCCGCTCAGCGTTCCCGTCCATGCCCCTGGGCTTCTGGGACGACCCTGACGACGAGCGCTACCACGCCGCCTACTTCGACCGGTTCGACGGGCTGTGGCACCAGGGGGACTTCGCCGAACGGACGGCCGAGGACGGCTTCGTGATCCACGGCCGGTCCGACGCCACGTTGAACCCCGGCGGGGTCCGCATCGGTACCGCCGAGATCTACCGGCGGGTCGAGCAGCTCGACGAGATCGTCGAGGCGCTGGTCATCGGCCAGCCGTGGGAGGGCGACGTCCGGGTGGTGCTGTTCCTGGTGACCGCCGACGGCGTGGACCTCGACGACGCCCTCCGGGACCGGATCCGGTCCGACGTACGGACGGGAGCGTCGCCCCGCCACGTCCCGTCGGTGGTCCTCGAGGTGCCCGAGCTGCCCCGGACCCGGTCCGGGAAGCTGGTGGAGCTGGCCGTGCGGGCCGTGGTGGAGGGCCGACCGGTCACCAACGTGGAGGCCCTGGCCAACCCCGACAGCCTCGACCACTTCCGGGAGCGCCCTGAACTGGCGCCCTGAACTGGCGTCCTGAACCGGCGCCCGGAGGCGCACGTCGGTCAGAGATCGCTCAGCGGGACACCAGCCACCTTCAGGTGGCCCAACTCGTTCATCGAGCGCACCGAGCGGTGACCGGCCGACGAAGCGACCACCCGGGCCACCGACGTGTAGTGCGCCTCGTAGAACAGCACCCGGTCGAGTCCCAGGAGGTGCGACAGGTAGGCCGACACCACCCCGCCGTGGCAACCCACGGCAACGGTTCGCCCCGGATTGGCGCCGATGATCCGCTCCATCCCCTCGACCACCTGGGAGCGGAACCCCTCCGGATCACCCAGGTCGTCACCGGCCACCATGGCCGCCCAGCGGGGATCCCCGGTGGCCCGCAGGTGCTCGATGGGGACGTACTCCGGTTCGCCCTCGTCGTACTCGTTGACCAGCGGTTCGATGGCCACGTCGAGGCCCAGACGGGCGGCCAGCGGGGCCACGGTGAGGCGGGCCCGGGCCTTGGGGCTGGCGTAGACGGCGTCGATCCCCTCGGCGGTCGGCCCGTCGGTCAGCCAGTCGGCCAGCGCCTCGGCCTGCCGCACCCCGAGGGCCGACAGCTCCGGGTCGGCCTCCTCCCCGGTGTGGCGGTTGTCGACGGTGACGGGCAGGGCGTGGCGTATCAGCAGCAGTTCCATGGGCGGGCCGGACCGTACCGCCACCGGCGTCGACCACTACCTTCGGCGCCATGAAGATCGACGGAGGACTCACCGGACTGTCCAACCCAGCCGACCGGGGCGGCATCGGCGCCATCGGCGAAGCGGCCCGCCGCCTCGAGGAGGCGGGCTACGCCGGGGCCTGGACGGCCGAGACCAGCCACGACCCGTTCCTGCCCCACATGGTGGCCGCCGAGCACACCGAGCGCATCGAGCTGGGCACGTCGATCGCCGTGGCCTTCGCCCGCAACCCCATGCTGCTGGCCAACCTGGGCCACGACCTCCAGCGCTACAGCGACGGCCGGTTCATCATGGGCCTCGGCACCCAGATCAGGCCCCACATCACCAAGCGGTTCTCCATGGAGTGGTCCCGGCCGGCGGCCCGCATGCGGGAGATGATCAGCGCCATGCGGGCCATCTGGGCCACCTGGAACGACGGCGAGAAGCTGGCCTTCCGGGGCGACTTCTACACCCACACCCTGATGACCCCGTTCTTCGACCCGGGCCCCAACGAGTGCGGCCCACCCAAGGTGTTCATCGCGGCGGTCGGACCGCTCATGTCCGAGGTGGCCGGCGAGGTGTGCGACGGGCTCATCTGCCACGCCTTCAGCACCGAGCAGTACCTCCGGGAGGTCACCATCCCGGCCGTCGAGCGGGGCCTGGAGAAGTCGGGCCGGACCATGGACGACTTCGAGATCGTCGGACCGGGCTTCGTGGTCACCGGCGCCACCGAGGAGGCCATGGCCCGGGCGGCCACCGGGGTCCGTCAGCAGATCGCCTTCTACGGGTCCACGCCCGCCTACCGGCCGGTGCTGGAGACCCACGGCTGGGGCGACCTGCAGGACGACCTGAACCGGATGTCCAAGCGGGGCCAGTGGCAGGAGATGGGCGAGCTCATCGACGACGACGTGCTGGAGGCCTTCGCGGTGGTCGGCGAACCGGACGCCGTGGCCTCCGGGTTCCTCGACCGCTACGGAGACTGCGTGGACCGGCTGAGCTTCTACACCCAGGGCGGTGACGGCGGACCCGGGTTCTGGGAACCGATCATCGCCGAACTATCGGACGCCTGATCCCTCCCGCTGCCGCTCCGGGACGGCCTACACCGACGGCCTGACCCGGAAACGGGCCAACCCCCACGGAGCGCCACGGGCCCGACCGGTAGGTTGGGGGCCATGGCCGACGCCCTCCTGCCCCTCACCGAGGACCCGTACGCCTCCACCACGTACCGGCACCTGACCGCCGACGGCGTCACCACCGTCGAGGGTCCCGGCGGCCGGACCTTCCTGGAGGTCGACCCCGAAGCCATCCGCCTGCTCACGGCCACGGCCATGCGCGACATCGCCCACCTGCTGCGCCCCGGCCACCTGGCCCAGGTGGCCGCCATCCTGGACGACCCCGAGGCCTCGCCCAACGACCGCTTCGTGGCCACCGAGCTCCTCCAGAACGCCTGCATCGCCGCCGGCGGCGTGCTCCCCTCGTGCCAGGACACCGGCACGGCCATCGTGTCGGCCAAGAAGGGCGAGCTGGTCCTCACCGGCGGAGACGACCGCGACGCCATCTCGGCCGGCGTGCAGGACACCTACCTCACGTCGAACCTGCGCTACTCGCAACTCGCCCCGCTGGACATGTTCACCGAGCGCAACACCGGGACGAACCTGCCGGCCCAGATCGAGATCGAGGCGGTGCCCGGTGACGCCTACAAGTTCCTGTTCATGGCCAAGGGCGGTGGCTCGGCCAACAAGAGCTTCCTGTTCCAGGAGACCAAGGCCCTGCTCAACCCCGAGAGCCTGACCCGGTTCCTGGACGAGAAGCTGCGAAGCCTGGGAACCGCGGCCTGTCCGCCGTACCACCTGGCCGTGGTCATCGGCGGCACGTCGGCCGAGCACACCCTGCGGACGGCCAAGTACGCCTCGGCCCGCTATCTGGACCACCTGCCCACCGAGGGCAGCGAGGCCGGCCACGGCTTCCGCGACCTGGAGTGGGAGCAGACCATCCTGGAGATGACCCGCCAGTTCGGCATCGGCGCCCAGTTCGGGGGGAAGTACTTCTGCCACGACGTCCGGGTGGTGCGCCTGCCACGCCACGGGGCCTCCAACCCGGTGGGCATCGCCGTGTCCTGCTCGGCGGACCGTCAGGCCCTCGGGAAGATCACCGCCGACGGCGTGTTCCTCGAGCAGTTGGAGGAGGACCCGGCCCGCTTCCTCCCCGAGCCGACCGACGACGACCTGTCGGCCGACGTGGTGCCCATCGACCTGGACCAACCCATGGACGCCATCCGGGCCGAGTTGTCGAAGCACCCGGTGAAGACCCGGCTGTCGCTGACCGGCACCCTGGTGGTGGCCCGCGACATCGCCCACGCCAAGGTCGCCGAGTTGCTGGACGCCGGCCAGCCCATGCCGGACTACCTGCGTGACCATCCCGTCTACTACGCCGGTCCGGCCAAGACCCCCGAGGGGTACGCCTCGGGCTCGTTCGGCCCCACCACGGCCGGCCGGATGGACGCCTACGTGGACCGCTTCCAGGCCGCCGGCGGCAGCCTCGTCATGCTGGCCAAGGGCAACCGGTCACGCCAGGTCACCGAGGCGTGCGCCCGCCACGGCGGCTTCTACCTGGGTTCCATCGGCGGGCCGGCGGCCCGCCTGGCCCTGGACTCCATCCGGTCCGTCGAGGTGCTGGAGTATCCCGAACTGGGGATGGAGGCGGTGTGGCGCATCGAGGTCGAGGACTTCCCGGCCTTCGTCGTCGTGGACGACAAGGGCGGCGACTTCTTCGACGAGGTCTCCACCCCCGTCGCCCTCACCTGAACGGCGGGTTCCCCGGCAACGGTTCCCCGTAGCCGTCGGCCTCCCGGCGGGCCGGCGTTCAGACGCAGTGGTTGACCATGTGGCCGACGCCCACGATGTGGGAGTCGATCCGCTGGCCCACCTCGAGGCACCGGTCCTGGGCGTCGCCCACCCCGGCCGGCGTTCCGGTGAACACCAGGTCTCCGGGCTCGAGGGTGCACACGGTCGACAGGTAGGCCACCAGCTGCTTGACCCCCACGATCATGCGGCTGGTCCGGCTGTCCTGACGGACCTCGCCGTCCACCGCACAGGTCAGCAGCAGGTCGTGGCGCTCGGCGAGCAGGTCGGACGACACCACGGCCGGGCCGATCGGCCCGAAGGTGTCATAGCTCTTCCCGAGGCTGAACTGGGCCGGCGACGACGCGTTCTGCAGGACCCGCTCGGAGATGTCCTGACCCACGGTCACCCCGGCCAGGGCGTCCCACACCTCGGACTCGTCGAGGTCGCGACACGTCCGACCGATCACCGCCACCAACTCCACCTCGTAGTCGGTGCGGTCCCCCACGATGCGTACGTCGGCCGCCGGACCCACCAGGCACGACGGGAACTTGGTGAAGATGACCGGTGCCGTCGACGGCGCCCGGTGCATCTCGTCGATGTGGGCCAGGTAGTTCATGCCGATGCCGAACACCTTCCGGGGGCGGGGCACCGCAGGACCGAGGTCCCCGAGGCCGACCACCCCGTCCGGATCACCGGTGGGCGTGCCGTCGGCGTCGGTGAGGTCGTGGAGCGACCCGTGGTCGACCAGGGCATCCATGGGATCGGCCAGGCGACCGTCGGTGAGGCGGCCCAGATCCCACCACCGTGCGGTGGCGGCCTCTCCGCCGTCGGTGGGCGGATCCACCAGCCCGGCGTCCATCAGGACGGCCCGGCCGTCGGTCAACGTGGCCAGTCGGAACGCCATGGTCGCCAGTCTCGCCCGGCCACCGCCCGATGCCACACGCTCGACCGGCACCGGATCTGACCGGTGGACCTGACCGGTGGACCTGACAGGCGAACCTGACAGGCGGGTCCGGACGCGCCATGATGGGACCACGCACACCGCCGGTCCGGACACCGACCACGGTCGGGTCGGGACCGTCACCGACAACAGGAGGTCCGAGCTTGTCCCGACCACATGCCGTCTGCGAGGTGGAGTTGCTCACGAAGGGGCCGGTGCGTGGCGCGGACCGATCCCTGGCCGTCGACAAGGTCCGGGCCATGTGCGAGGTGGGCCACGAACCGGTGCTGGCCGCGGTAGTCAAGTTGCAGATGCGGGACGACACCACGACGACGAAGTCGGCCATCGCCGAGGCCACCCTGGACCTGAACGGCGTGCCCATCCGGGCCCATGCCTCGGCCGACACCATGACCGAGGCCATCGACGAGCTGGATGACCGCCTCACCCGCCGACTCCGTCGCCACCGCAAGCGCCTCGAGGACCGTCGCCACGATCCCGAGCCCGACATCCGCCGGCCCCACCCCGGCTACGCGACGGTGGACGCCGACGACCGCGAGGTGGTCCGCCACAAGACCCTGGCCATGGCCCCCATGTCGGCCGAGGAGGCCGTCGACGAGATGGACCTGCTGGACCACGGCTTCTACCTGTACCTGGATGCCGACCACGACATCGACCGGGTCGTGTACCACAACGGCGATGGGCTCATCCACGTCGCCCCAGCCGTCGAGGGGGAGTCCCTGCCCGGCGACAGCCGACCCCCCATCCACCCGGCACCGCTCGTGCTCAACCACCTCCCCATGGAGGAGGCCGCCATGCTGCTCGACGAGGGCGACGAGCCGTTCGTGTTCTTCGCCGAACCGGGCTCGGGCCGCGGGCAGGTGCTCTACCGCCGCTATGACGGCCACTACGGCCTCATCACCCCCGCCATCTGACCGACCGGGGCACCGGGTGTCGGATCGGCTCCGGGTCGTCGGCCTCTGCGGCGGCATCGGCGCCGGCAAGTCCACGGTGGCCGCCCTGCTGGCCGAGCGGGGTGCCACGGTGATCGACGTGGACGGCATCGGTCATGACGTCCTGACCCGCGACGACGTACGGGACGCCGTGGTGGCCGAATTCGGTACCGAGGTGCTGGCCACTGACGGGACCGTCGACCGCTCGGCGCTGGCCGCCCTCGTGTTCGCCTGCCGGACCCCGGGAAGCGGCGACCGCCTCTCCGACCTCGAGGCCATCAGCCATCCGGCCATCAACCGGGAGCTGGACCGCCGGCTCGGCGAGCTGGCCGACGGCCAGGTCGGACGGCCGGTCGACGGACCACACCTGGTGGTCCTGGACATGGCCGTCCTGGTGGAGAGCGACCTGGGTCGGCTCCCCGACGGCCGGGGCTACACCGAGGTGGTGGCCGTGGAAGCCGACCGCCGGGTGCGCCTGGAACGCCTGGTCGACCGGGGCATGACCATCGCCGACGCTGAAGCCCGGATGGCCTCCCAGGCCGACGACGCCGAGCGCCGGGCCGTGGCCGACCACGTGGTGGCCAACGACGGCGACCGGATCGAGCTGGACCGGGCGGTGGACCTGTTGTTCGACGGGCTCACCAGGAGAGGGCGCCCAGCACCCGATCGGTGTACTCCGGGCGACTGACCACCAGACCGGGGACCACCGGCCGTGGCTTGTTGAAGGCCAACCGGGAACCGTCGAGACCCGACACGTCCAGACCGGCGGCCATGGCCACGCCGGCCGGCGCACAGACGTCCCATTCGTACAGACCCGACGGGTGGACGTAGACGTCCACGGCCCCGGACACCACGGCCATGGCCTTCACCCCGGCCGACCCGCAGGACCTGACCACCCCACCGATGGCCGACGCCACCTCCTCGGCCTCCCCCCACTGGGACCGGCTGGTGATGACGACCGGACGGTCCCGGTCCGGGGTCCGGCCCACCACCGACATCCCGGTGCCGTAGAGGCCTCCGCTGGGGGGCAACGACACCGCCGCGGCGGTCGGCAGCCCGTCCTCCACCAGGGCCACGTGCACGGCCCACTCCACGCTGCCCGGACGGCAGAAGTCCCTGGTGCCGTCCAGCGGGTCGATGATCCACACCCGGTCGGCGTCCAGCCGGGCCAGGTCGTCACTCCCCTCCTCGGACAGCACCGCGTCGTCCGGTCGGAGCTCGGCCAGGCGGGCCATCAGGTGCTCGTGGGCCCGCCGGTCGCCCTGATCCTGGAGTTGCCAGGGGGTCCACCCAGCGGCCAGGCCCTCGTCCAGCACGGCCAGCAGGACGTCGCCGGCCTCCTGGGCCAGCAGCCCGGCCAGTTCGTCGTCCCCCATGGTCGGGCGACCCTACCGGTGGTCGGTGGCTAGCCTTCCTGCCGGGCCCCGGGCCCACCACGAGTTCGCCAGAGTCCGCAAGCGACGGAGCACCCCATGGCCCACGGCCGCATCACCGGTTGGGCAACCCACCTTCCCGAGCGTCGCCTCACCAACCACGACCTCGCCGAGATCGTGGACACCTCCGACGAGTGGATCCGCGAGCGCAGCGGCATCGGCGCCCGCCACGTGGACGGGAAGGTCACCGAGATGTCGGTGGCCGCCGGTCGGGACGCCCTGGCCATGGCCGGCGTGGACCCTGCCGACGTCGACCTGCTGCTGCTGGCCACCTGCAGCAGCGACCAGCAGTTCCCGGCCAGCGCCTCGGTCGTCCAGCACGACCTGGGGATGTCGTGCGGGGCCATCGACCTGAACGCCGCCTGCTCGGGCTTCGTCTACGGCCTGGTCACGGCCATGCAGTTCGCCGAGGGTGGGGTGGAGACCATCCTGCTGATCGGCAGCGACGCCCTCAGCGGCATCACCGACTGGACCGACCGGGGCACCTGCGTGCTGTTCGGCGACGGCGCCGGCGCCGTGGTCATCCAGCGGTCGGCCGACGCCCCCACCCTGCTGGGCTGGGACCTCATGTCGGACGGCTCGGCGGCGGGCATCCTCACCTGTGAACACGGCGGGAAGATCTTCATGAACGGCAAGGAGGTCTTCCGGCGGGCCGTGCTGGCCATCGAGGCGGCGGCCAACAACGCCCTGGAGCGGGCCGGCGTGGCCATGGACGACATCACCCTGGTCGTCCCCCACCAGGCCAACATCCGGATCATCGATGCCGCCCTGAAGCGCCTCGACATCCCGATGGACAAGGCCGCCATGGTGCTGGAACACACCGGCAACACGTCGGCCGCCTCCATCCCCCTGGCCTTCGTGGACGCCCTCGACAAGGGGCGCGTCGCACCCGGGGACCTGGTGCTCATGGTCGGCTTCGGCGCTGGCATGTCCTCGGCGGCCGCCGTGGTCCGCTGGGACCCACCCGGCGCCTGACCCGACCCGCACCCGCACCCGCACCCGCACCCGCATGCTCACCGCCACCGGACTGTCGCGGGCCTTCGGTCCACGCCTGCTCTTTCGCGACGTGGCCCTGCAGTTGGGCGCCGGGCGACGGGTCGCCCTGGTGGGAGGCAACGGCACCGGCAAGACCACGCTGATCGAGACCATCGTCGGGCTCCAGGAACCCGACACCGGCGAGGTCCACCGGCCCCGTGACCTGCGGATCGGCTACCTCCCCCAGGAACTCCCCACCGAGACCGGGCGTTCGGTGTTCGAACAGGTGATGCTGGGCGCCGGGCCGGTCACCGAGTTGGCCGCCCGCATCGAGGACCTCGGCCAGCAGATCGGTGATGCGACGGGCGACGAGCAGGCCCGCCTCCTGACCGAGTTCGGCGAGGCCCAGTCCCGCTTCGAGCAGATCGGCGGCTATGCCGTGGAGGCCGACGCCCACCGGATCCTCTCCGGACTGGGCTTCGACCCCGCCGACCACGACCGACCCATGGACGAGATGTCCGGTGGCTGGCGGATGCGCGTCGCCCTGGCCCGCCTGCTGCTCTCGGCCCCCGACCTGCTGATCATGGACGAGCCCACCAACCACCTGGACGTGGACAGCGTGGCGTGGCTGGAACAGCACCTCGCCGGATGGCCCGGTGGGCTCCTGTTCGTCAGCCACGACCGGGACTTCATCGACGCGGTGGCCAACCGGATCCTGGAACTGGCCGGCACCCGGATCACCGAGTACGTGGGCGGCTTCGCCGAGTTCGTCCTGGCCCGTGAGGAACAGCTGGCCGCCCAACGGGCCCTGGCGGCCAGCCAGGACCGGCAGGTCGCCCAGACCGAGCGGTTCATCGAACGGTTCCGGTACAAGGCGACCAAGGCCCGACAGGTCCAGAGCCGGGTCAAGGCCCTCGAGAAGCTGGACCGGATCGTGGTCGACGAACCCGACGACCCGGCCAGCCGGTTCGGGTTCCCCAAGCCACGACGGTCGTCTCGCCTGGTGGCCGAACTCCACGACGTCACCGCCGGCTACCGGACCCGCTCCGACGACGGCAACGAGGGACACGAGGTGGTCCTCCGGAACATGACCTTCGACGTGGAGCGCGGCCGGAAGGTGGCCCTCATCGGTCCGAACGGCGCCGGGAAGACCACCCTGGTACGCCTGCTGACCGGGGAAATGCCACCGCTGGAGGGTCGGGTGGGCCGGGGCACCAACGTCGACCTGTCCCACTTCGACCAGTTGCAGGCCGAGGTGCTGGACGACCGGCGCACCGTGCTCGAGGAGTTCAAGACGGTCCCCGGGGTGGGAACCGACGGCCGCAACCCCCGCACCTACCTGGCCTCCTTCGGCTTCCGGGGCGACGCCGTGGACCGCCGGGTGGGCGACCTCTCGGGCGGCGAACAGACCCGCCTGGCCCTGGCCAAGACGCTGGCCGTGCCGGTCAACCTGCTGGTGCTGGACGAGCCCACCAACCATCTCGACCTACCCAGCTGCGACGTGCTGGAGGACGCCCTGCAGGCCTACCCGGGCACCGTGGTGCTCATCACCCACGACCGGCACCTGATCCGCTCGGTGGCCGACTGCGCGGTCGAGGTCCGCGACGGCCGGGCCACCTTCTACGAGGGCGTCCCCGACCGGGTCCTCTACCCGGTGCGGTCCGACCAGACCGCCGCTCCGTCGGAGCACGGTGCTCAGGCCCGCCGATCCGGCCACGGGGGTTCGGACTCCGGGAAGCCGGGGAAGAACGCCAAGGGCGGTTCCGGGCAGAAGGGCAGGCCACCCCGGGACCCCCGCCAGGGCATCCGGCGGAAGCTGGAACGGGCCGAGAAGGAGTGGGAGGCCGCCGAGGCCGCCGTGCTGGAGGTCCAGGGACGCCTGGCCGACCCCGACCTCTACCAGGACCCCGACCGGGCGGCCGCCGTGGTGGCCGAACACGAGGCGGCCAAGGATCGGGCCGCCGGGCTGATGGCCGAATGGGAACGCCTCAGCCTCCAGTTGGCCGACTGAACCCCGAACCGGCGCCGGTCGCTACGGTCGGCCCGATGCAGAACCCGGAGCAGAACCCGGCGACCAGCGGCGGGCCGACCCCGGTCTGGTACGTGGCCTACGGATCCAACCTGCTGGCCGCCCGTTTCGACGCCTATCTCCGGGGCTGCGGCGGCGACACCCCGTGGGGGCCCCACCGGGGTGCCGCCGATCCCACCCCGGCCACCGGTGATCGGCGGGTGGTGGTCCCCCACCCGGTGTTCTTCGGCGGCCACTCCCGACGGTGGAACGGCGGCTGCTGCTTCTGCCCGGACGAACCGACGACCGACGACCGGCTCCCCGTGGTGGGTCGGGCCTGGCGCATCACGTGGGACCAGATGGCCGACGTGGTGGCCCAGGAGAACGGCCTCCCCACATCGGCTGCCTCGCTTCCCCTCCACCCCCCGGGGCCCGGCGAGGCCGTCGGGGTACTGGACGGGATCATCGACCTGCTCATCGGCATGGACCCCGTGGACGGCGAACCGTCGTGCACGCTGGGCTCCACTGCGCCGCCACCCGCGGGGCCACCCAGCACCTCGTACCGGGCCGTGCTGGCTGCCGGCATGGCCGAGATGGGGATGACTGACGACGAGGCGGAACGGCACCTGGTCGACCTGGATCGGACCCGCTGACCGACCGGTGTCCGGCCCCCGCTGGTGACCGGTGCCGAGCCTCAGATGGTGATGAGGCCCCCGTTGGGCGAGATCCACTGGCCGGTGATGAACGAG
>CAYWBE010000004.1:0-28108 GCA_964456295.1 uncultured Candidatus Nemicrothrix sp. | reverse complement strand
ACGAGCAGGCGGTCCATCGCCGAGGCATCCGCCGGCACGTCGGGCTCGGCCGCGATCGCTCCGATGGATCGGAGGTGCCCACCGAAGTACTCGCCACTCAGGGGGCGTACCACTCTTGAGGTTCTCCGAAGCCTTGGCCCATCGACTGGGGCTTCGTCGCGTCAGGGCCGACTGACGCCCCACCGGGAAGCGCTGTCCAGAGTGGTTGACCGTCAGTCCTTCGGCCAGCACATGGTGACGTAGGGGGCAGCCGCCCCGTCCCTGACCTCCTGAGACCAAGACTCGTAATCGGCCAGGGTGAACGCCGACATCAGACCGTCAAGGGTGCACCGGCACACCTCGGTCACATCCACCGCCGGATCGTCGGCCACCTTGGTGGTGACCGCCTCGCAGATTCCCATCCAGAGCCCCTGGTAGTCCTTGGGCCACGCCCGTTCGTCGTCGCCACCGCTACAGCCGGAGACAGGAGCCAGGACGAGCAGGGCCGACAGGAGGAGGGCGATACGGCGCACGACCAGGATTCTGGCAGACCTGATCGAATGCCCGCAGGCCGGCCCCCCTAGGTTCGTCGGAATGCCTACCAACCGACGCCTCAAGAACATGAACCTGCTCCACCGGGCCCTCCTGAAGCTCAGCTTCGGGACCTGCGGGTGGAAGGCGGCCGACATGCCCGTCCTCGAACTGACCACCACCGGGCGGAAGTCGGGCCAACCCCGGTCGGTGATGCTCACCACGCCGTACGGCGAAGGCAACGTACGGGTGATCGTGGCCTCCCGGGGCGGCGACGACCGCCACCCCGACTGGTTCCTGAACCTGCGGGCCAACCCCCGGGTCCACGTGACCACCAAGGGCGACAAGCGGCGAGCCACAACCGCCCGGATCGCGACTGCCGAGGAACGCGAGCGGATCTGGCCGCTCATCACGAAGGACTTCACCAACTACGCCGGCTACCAGGCCAGGACCGAGCGGATCATCCCCCTGGTGTTCCTCGAACCGGCTACCGACTAGCTAGCCCCGCAACGCCGACGCGAACACGCCCGGCAGGTGTCGGAGGCGACCGTCTACGGCGTATCGGGTCAACCGCTCGCCGGTCACGTGGGCGGTCCGGTTGGTTACGAACCACGGCGGCCGCGGTGACATGGTCGGCCGCCCACCGAGCAGTGAGCGGGGGAACGGCCGGAACGGTCCGTGGATGACCGTCTTCTGCGGCCGATCCAACATGAGGGCGTTGTGCACGAACCCCCGGCCCGACTGGATGTCGTCCAGGGTGTGGCCCGGGAAGGCCCCCCACGCGGCCCGGGCCAACTGGAACCCCATGGCCGTCCAGGCGTTCACGGCCACCGTCCCGTACCGGAGCCCGGCCACCGCCTCGTCCAGTACCGGACCCAGGTCCCGCATGGTGCGCGGGTGCACGATCAGGTTCACCCCGAGGGTGCCGGCCACCTCGGCGTCGACGAACTCACATGCCCGCCGCAGGAACCCGGCCGGGTCGTCGTCGGCCAGTCGGGTCACCGCGTACACCGGGGCGAAGTACTCCTCCTGGAAGAACGACCGGTCGGAACCGTCGGCGTCCACCTCGGGGAGGAGGATGCGCGTGCCGTCCGGCCCCAGCGCCTCGTGGTCGTCGTGCCGTTCGGCGATCGCGGCACGCCGCTGCTCCGAGCCCGGGTAGTACGACGGCCGACCGGGTGCCCCGTCCATCGCCGTCCGGAGCTCATCCATCAGCCGATCGCTGCCGTCCCAACCCTCGGGCAGCACCAGGACCTGCGAGGCGATGCAGTTGAAGCCGTTGTTGTGGAGCTTCTGGGTTGCCAGGTGCTCGGCCTGGAACCGGAAGTCGGACCGTCGCCACGGCCCGGGTACCACGATCGTCGGGGTGACCCCGCCCAGTTCGGAGGTGATCGGCTTGTCGAGCCGGGGCTCTCCCCGGGCCCTCCGGTCGACGGCGTCGTCATCGGCCCCGAAGACGATGGCGTCGTGGCTGCGGGCGCTCCCCGTGATGTGGACGGTGTCCACACCCGGATGGAAGACCAGCCGCTCGCCGACCTCCGCGCCCCCGTAGACGAAGCGGAGGTACCGGCCGGCGACGAGCGGCTCGAGGGCCCGTTCCAGCACCGGACCGAGCGCCTCGTTGACCGGGTTCATCTTGAGGACGGCCACCTCGCCGTCGACGAACAGCTTGCAGAGCACGTCGAGCGCGGCGATGGCCGTGATGTTGCCAGCCCCCAGGATGGCCGCCACCCGACCCGGCTGGGCCGGTGACCGGTGGGTTGCCGCAGCCCGTTCCTCCACGTCGGAGGAGGTCAGGCCCGGCTCCATCCAGACCTCGGCCTGATAGCCGTGCAGGAGGAGGGACTCGATCAACGTCGTCGGGTAGACCCGTACGGCGGTCTGATCGCCGTGGGTTCGGACCTCCAGGCCGTTCAGGACGCTACGGCCCTCGTCCACCGCCCGGAGTGTCTCGGCGGCCGCCGCCAGCCAGCCCAGCACCGCGTACGGGCCTGAGATCCACTCCTCGCCGGCCAGCGGCGACGTCGGATCGATGCCCTTGATGGACAGCGCGGTGGCCACCCACTCGTCGGCCACTGCCCCCACCCGAGCCTGGATGTCCTCCAGGAGGGCGACCTTCTCGGCCACCGGGAGGCGACCCCATACCTCTGCGGTCCCAGCGACGGTGGCCACGGCCACCCCGAGATCGTTATCGTTGGTTGGTTCCACCAGGCCCTCCATGCCTCGAGGTTCGTCGGTGACGCCCGACAACGGACCCTAGTGCCCGCCGGAATTCCACCCCACCGGGCGGCGATTCCCCCGGACGCGCCCGACGGCCCTCCAGCCCGTAGTTTCAACGAACGTGAGCACACGGCGCCGATTCTCGAGTCCCCGACCGGAGTGGTACGGACAGGTCGAGGAGGAGGTCGTCGACCCCGACCGGCGCATCGTCGACCCCCACCACCACCTGTGGGAGATCCCCGGTTCCGACTACCTCCTGGCTCACCTGTGGGATGACACCGGATCAGGCCACCGGGTCGACAGGACGGTGTTCGTGGAATGCCACGCCTCGTACCGGACCGACGGACCAGAGCACCTGCGACCGGTCGGCGAGACCGCGTTCGTGGCCGCCATCGCCGGGGCCTCGGCTGCCGGGCCGGGGGCGACCATCGCCGGGATCGTGGCCCACGCCGACCTGCGACTCGGCGCCCCGGGCGACGGGCGCCTCGACCAGGTGCTGGACGCCCACGAGGCATCCGGTGACGGCCTGTTCCGCGGCATCCGCCACGCCATCTCGTGCCCCGAGCACCCCGAGGCCCTCCTCATCCCCGGTCGGGCTCCGGCCGGGCTGGCCACCGACGAGGCGTTCCGGGCCGGGGTCCGCCGCCTCGGCGAACGGGGCCTCACCTACGACAGTTGGCACTACCACCCGCAACTCCCGGAGTTCACCGACCTGTGCCGGACCGCGCCCGACACCACGATCGTGCTCGACCACTTCGGCACCCCGCTGGGCGTCGGCCCCTACGCCGGGCAGCGTGAGGAGATCTTCGAGCGGTGGAAGGTCGACCTGGCCGACCTGGCCCGGTGCCCGAACGTGGTGGCCAAGTTGGGTGGCCTGGCCATGCCCGACAACGGGTTCGGCTGGCACGACGCCCAGCGCCCGCCCACGTCGGACGAGGTGGTGGCCGCCCACCGGCCGTACTTCCTGCACGCCATCGACTGCTTCGGCCCCGACCGGTGCATGTTCGAGAGCAACTTCCCGGTCGACCGGCTGTCGGTGTCGTACCGGGTGCTGTTCAACGCCTTCAAGAAGATGGTGGCCGACTTCTCCGACGCCGAGCAGGACGCCATGTTCTCCGGCACCGCAGAACGGGTCTACCAGCTCTGACCCGCCCCCAGCCGAGGGAGCCCGTGACCGAGACCGCCTTCGTCATCTTCCCCGCCCACCCCGGCGTCTGAACCGCGCCGGACTTGCCCTGCCCCCCGCTGAACGGACACTGTTGCCAGGCGGGTTCGACAGGCGGGTCCGCCCTGACGAGAGGTTGTTGCCATGTCCCAGAAGATCCATGTCCTGTTCCCGTGCCAGGAGGGCAAGGGGCCGGAGATGCTCGCATTGTTGAAGGCGATCCTCGGCGATACCCGGGCCTGGCAGGGCTGCCAGTCCGTCGAGGCGTACAGCAACGCCGACGCTCCGGATGACGTCGTCCTGTGGGAGACGTTCGACCAGCGCTCCGACCACGAGGCCTACCTGGCCTGGCGCGTGGAGAACGGAATGATGGAGGCACTGGCACCGATCCTGCGGAGCGATCCCCAGTTCACCTACTTCGCCGCCCACCCGGATGTCTGAGGGACGGGCCGTCTGAGCGAAGGGCCGTCCCGGACGGCCCACTGGACTCCGGCCGCCCCGGGTGACCGCACTACGGTCGCCCGGGTGCTGGTCGCCATCACGCGCGAGGTCAGCCCCGCCATCGGGGACTGCGAACTGACCCACCTCGAACGCACGCCCATCGACGTCGACGTCGCCCGGGCCCAGCACGCCGCCTACGTAGCCGTCCTCGCCGGCCTGGGATGCCGGGTCGAGCAGCTACCGGCCGAACCCGACCTGCCCGACTCGGTGTTCGTCGAGGACGCCGCCGTCGTCTTCGACGAGGTGGCCATCCTCACCCGGCCCGGGGCCGAGTCCCGCCGTGGTGAACGACCCATCATCGAGCGGGCCCTCGCCCCGTACCGCGACGTGGTGGCCATCGAAGCACCGGGCACCGTCGACGGCGGTGACGTCCTGGTGTCGGGCCGGGACGTCTGGATCGGCCTGACCACCCGTAGCGACCGTCACGCCGTCGACCAGTTCCGGGCCGCGGTGGCCGACCATGGCTACCGGGTCCACGCGGCCACGGTCACCGGCTGCCTGCACCTCAAGTCGGCGGTCACGACAGCCGCCGACGACCTGCTGGTCGTGAACCCCGACTGGGTCGACGTCGACCAGTTCGCCGACCGGGACTGCATCGCCGTCGACCCGTCCGAACCGGGTGGCGCCAACGTGGTGCGGGTCGGAGATTCCGTGCTCGCCGCAGCCGCCTTTCCCCGGACCGCCCAACGCCTCGTCGATGCCGGGCTCGACGTCCACCTCGTCGACGCGTCGGAGCTGGCCCGGGCCGAGGGGGCGCTCACCTGCTGCAGCCTGATCTTCGAGGACCACGCCCCATGACCGGAACGCACCCCGCCCCACTCGACGACCGGTCGCTCGGCTGGCTGCGGTACCTGCACCGCAAGGCCACCACCCCCGACGACTGGAGCCGGTCCGGCCGACCCCACCCCCACTGGGACGACCGAACCGGCGAACCCATGCTGTCGTGGCACCGCTTCGACCTCGTCGATTCGGCCTACTCCGTCGCCCTCATGGCCGACCGCACCCCGGCCTGGCGGGAGGCCTACGCCCGCATCCTCGACGAGCTCGTCGAGCGGCACACCGGTTGGTGGGCCGCCTCGGACTGGCTGACCCAGTTCGGCCCCGACCCCGACCGGGGCTCGTATCCCGAGGGCTGGCGGACGCTGGTTCCCGAGTCGCTCTGGGGCGACTACGACGTACCCGGCTGGACGGCCAACGGCATCGCCCCCTACGGCGTGCAGATGGACCCCATCGCGGCGGACGGCATGCTGTTCTTCAAGGGCTTCTTCGGCCTGCTCCTGGGCCTGCACCGCCACGTCACCGGCGACGACCGCTGGAACCAGCCGTTCGACATGGTCCGCGACGGCGAGCACACCTTCTCCTGGACCCATTCGGGCATCGCCACCCACCTGGCCGACCAGTGGCGGGACCGCCCCATCGGCGTCCACTGCGAGAACACCAAGATCTGGCCCTATTGACTGAGCGGCGCCGGCCTCGGTCTGAGGCTGCACGACAACCTGCTCGGCACCGACCACCACGCCGTGTTCGAGCCCTGGTGGGACCACGCCGTCGAGAACTACATCACCTGGCAGGACGGCCGGGCGGTGGCCATGGACCTCTACTACGACCCGGTGGTCGACGAGCACGTGGCCAGCCCCATGGGCCTCATGGCCCCCGTCTGGTACCTGGCCCCACAGCGACCTGACGTGGCCCGCTCGGCCTGGGAGTTGGCCGTGGCGTTCACCGGCCTCGATGGCGACGACCCACCCACGCCGGACCGGCCCGGAATGCTGGCCGACCCCGGTTTCGCCTCGCTGCTGGCCATGCAGACCGCCGAGTTCGATGACGGCGAGGTGAAGGAGCGGCTCTGGGCGGTGCTCGACGGCCTCCACGAACCGACCGTGGACGACGACCTCGGAGAGCACACCTACGGCTTCGGCCTGGGCGAACCGCACCCCCGTGGCCAGATGAACGCACGGGTCATGGCCGGCTGGGCGTGTGCCCCCGGGGCGTGGAGCCGGATCTTCACCACCCCGCCGGACGGTCGCTTCGACGAACCCACGGTGACCGGCGTGGACTTCCCCGACGTGGCCCTCAGCGAGGCCCGGTGGGACGGGACCGTCCTGCACCTGGCCGCCCAGCCCCGGAACGCCTCGGTGGCCGGTCGGCGCACGTCAGTGGAGGTCACCTCCCTCCCGTCGGACGGATCGTGGACGCTCCGCCACCCGGACGGCACCGGCACCCCGGTGACCGTGCTCGGAGGAACGACCACCCTCGAGCTCACCGTCGACGGCCGACCAACCGCCCTGCACCCCACCTGACCGCCACGAACCGGACCTGTCAGGATCACCCCATGGGGGACCCAGACCGCACCTGCCGACGCTGTACGAGCGTGCTGGTCGAGGACGCCCGGTTCTGCCACCGGTGTGGTGCCGAGGCGACCACCGAGGCACCGGCCGGTCCACACGCGGGCACGCCACCGACGGATACCCCACCTGCCGGTCCCGGAGACGGCCGCCGTCTGGCCGTCGGCCTGGCCGTAGCCGCCGCGGCGGCCATCAAGGTCCCATCGCTGTTCGGCGCCGACATCGACGACGACCCGGCCGATGCCCCGTTCGTCATCCGCAACCTCGGCCTCTTCTCACTGCCGATGGTCGCCTGGCTCCTGGCCCGCACCCGGCATCCGGACGCCCGGACCACCCGGCTCCTCCCCCTCTGGTTCGCCATCGGAGCGGTGGCGGCCAACGCCTGGGCCTTCTTCGACACCCTCCCGGCTGGTGCCCTGCTCGTCATCCACCTGCCGGTGGCCCTGTGGTTCGTGGTCGGGCTGGCCCACGCCGGCGACGGGTGGCGCACCGACGGGGCCCGTCGGGCCTTCATCCGTTTCACCGGAGAGTGGGTCGTCCACTTCGTCCTCCTGGGCATCGGCGGCCTCCTGCTGACCGGTCTCACGGTCGGCGGGCTGTCGGTCCTCGGGATCGACGGCCTCGACGAGGACGTCCTGTTCGGCGAGTGGGTCGTCCCGTGCGGCGCCATGGGGGCCGTGGTGGTGGCCGCCTGGATGGCCGAACGCCGGCTGGCCGACACCGAAGGGGTGGCCCCGATGCTGGCCCGGGCGTTCACCCCACTCCTGCTGGTCGTCCTGTTGGTGCTGCTGGTCGGCACGGCGGTGGACGGCGACGGCGTCGACGTGGGACGCGACGGCCTCGTGCTGTTCGACGTGCTGCTGCTGGCCGTACTGGGCCTCCTGCTCTCGGTGGTGACGTCCCGGGACCCGGCCACCCCGGTGGGCCTCCTCGACCGGATCCAGTTCGCCCTGCTGCTGGCCGCCGTGGCCCTCGACGGCGTGGCCCTGGCCGGGGTGGCGGTCCGCATCGGCGACCACGGCTTCACCGCCAACCGGACGGCCACCCTGGGCCTCAACCTGCTGCTGCTGGTCCACCTGACCGTCTCGGCATGGATCGCCAGCGGAGTGCTACGCGGTCGACGACCACTGCACGACCTGCTGACCCGCCAGACACGGTTCCTGCCGTGGGCCGGAGCGTGGGTCGTCCTGGTGACCGTGGCCTTCCCCCCGGTGGTCGCCCTCACCTGACCGGCGCCGGCAGGCCCCTACCGGGTCGCCACCGACGATCCCGAGAGCACCAGCGGAGCCCTAGCCTCACGGCGATGCACGACTTCGATGCCGACACCGAGGCCCTCGTCCGCCAGGTCCTGGACCACGCCATCCAGCAGATGGCCGACGGACCGACCATCCGGACGGTCAGGACGTCAGCCGAACTCCACGATGCGGTCGGCACCTCGATCACCCCCGACGGCCTGGGCGGCACGGAGGCGCTGCGACGCTGGACCGAGCACCTGGCCCCCAGCACCATTGCCGCGGACCATCCCCGGTACCTGGCCTTCGTGGCCGGTGCCGCCACCCCGGCGGCCAACGCCTTCGACTTCGTGGTCGGGTCGTCGTCGGTGGCCGGCTCCACCTGGTTGGACGGCGCAGGCATGGTCCACGCCGAGAACGAGGCCCTCCGCTGGATCGCCGACCTGGCCGGGCTCCCCGAGGGTGCCGGTGGGTGCTTCGTCACCGGAGGCACCATGGGCAACCTTTCGGCCCTGGTCACCGCCCGCGATGCCGCCAACCGACGGCGGGAACTCGACGGCCTCGGACGACCGACCCGCTGGGCCATGGTGACGTCGCCCAGCACCCACTCGTCGGTCGACTCGGCGGCCCGCGTCATGGACGTCGACGTGCTGGTGGCCGAACTCGACGACGAGCTGCGGCTCACCGGCGCCGCGGTGGCCGAGGCCATCGCCGGCCGTCCCGACGGCACCGAGGTGTGCGCCGTGGTGGCCACCGCCGGGACCACCAACATCGGCGTGGTCGACGCCCTGGACCAGGTGGCCGATGCGTGCGAAGCAGCCGGCGTCTGGTTCCACGTGGACGGGGCCTACGGCGGTGGCGCCATGGTCGCCCCGTCGGTCCGCCACCGGTTCGACGGCGTGGAACGCTGTGACTCGCTGGTCGTGGATCCCCACAAGTGGCTGTTCTCGCCGTTCGACTGCGCGGCACTCGTGTACCGGAACCCGGCCGCGGCCCGTCTGGCCCACACCCAGCACGCGGGCTACCTCGAGCCGTTGATGGACGACCAGGTGTTCAACCCGTGCGACCACGCCCACGTGTTGACCCGCCGGTCCCGCGGCGTGCCGTTCTGGTTCTCGCTGGCCGTCCACGGCACCGACGCCTACCGGGACGCCATCGAGCACACGTTGTCGGTGGCCCGGGCCACCCGCGACCTCGTGGCGGCCGCCGACCACCTGGAGCTGCTGGTCGAGCCCGAGCTCTCGGTGGTGGCGTTCCTACGGTCCGGCTGGAGCGCCGCTGACTACCAGGCGTGGTGCGACCGGTTGATGGACGACGGTACGGCCATGCTGACCCCCACCACCTTCAACGGCGAACCGGCCATGCGGGTGTGCATCGTCAACCCCCGCACCACCGTCGACGACCTCGCCGAGATCCTCGCCACCCTCACACCCTGAGCCGGCCCCCCGCCGCTGGGCCGCTGACGGTCAGGCGGGCTTGGTGGCCACGAGGTACTCGACGGCCGCTCCGACTCGGAGGCCAACCTCGCCGTCCACGAACGACGCCCAGTCCCTACGGAGGGCTGCCTCGACGTCGTCCTGGCCCCGCTCCTGGATGGCCTTCCAGGTCGGACCCGCCGACAACGACGCCCGGACGAAGTCCTCCAGGTCGGGCACCTCGACCTCGAAGTGGATGGACCGGCGCCCACCCGGATCCAGGCCGGCCGCCTCGCACATCTCCTCGACGCGGCCCTCGTCCGCGATGCTGCCCAACGCAGCCCCCACGGCGAGTTCGTGATCGGACAGACAGGCGATCGACGACCACCACTGATCCCACGGCGCCGGGTCGTCGACCGGGAAGAACGTCACGGCGAACGTACCGCCGGGCCGCAGCACCCGGGCCGCCTCGGCCACCGCCTGGTCGTTCGTCCCCCAGATCCCCCGGAAGCTGGTCACCACGTCGAACGAACCGTCGTCCCACGGCAGGGCGTGCATGTCCCCGTGGCGGATGTCGGCCTCAGGGGTCCGGGCACGGGCGATGGCCAGCAGCCGATCCGCCGCGTCCAACCCACACACCTCGGCGCCCCGCCGACCGGCCATCTGGGCGGCCAGGCCCGAGCCGCAGCACACGTCGAGGTAGCGGATGCCGTCGCCCACCCCGGCGGCCCGAAGGACCTCGTCGAACTCGGGCCACCAGCCGGTCTCGAACAGGTAGGCCCAGTCCCTGGCCCGCGCACCCCAACCCTCGTCGACCTCTTCCCAGCCCATGTCGGCTCCTCCCGTCTGGACGAACCCCGGCGACCCTAGGACCTGGCCGTCCGGCAGCCGTCCACACTGTCACCAGCTACCGCTACGGTCCGACCCATGGGACGAATCTCCAGGACGATCACGTTGGCCAAGGTGTCGTGGCAGGTGCTGCGCAGGGACCGCGAGCTGCTGGTGCTGCCGGTCCTCTCGTTCGTGGTGTCCATCGGGGCACTCCTGCTGCTGTGGCTGCCCACCCTGGCCGTAGCCGACCTGTCCGGCCTCTCGTCCGAGGAGGGGCAGGTCGACCCGATGCTGGCCGTGGTCGGCATCGCCAGCGCGCTGGTCCTCAGCATCGTCGGCGTGTTCTTCAAGGGTGCGTTGGTGGCCGGCGCCCACGAACGCCTGTCCGGCGGTGACCCCACCGTGAGGTCCGCCCTCACCCGGGCCGTCTCCCACCTCGGTGGCCTGCTTCCGTGGGCGCTGCTGACGGCCACCGTCGGCCTGATCCTGTCGGCACTCAGGGACCGGGCCGGACGCCTGGGCCGCTTCGCCATGCACATGATCGGCATGGCCTGGGAGGCCGCCTCGTTCCTGGTCATCCCGGCCATCGTGGTCGACGACCACGGGGCGGTCAGCGGCCTGAAGGCATCGGCGTCCCTCCTGAAGCGCACCTGGGGCGAGAACCTGGCCTCCCAGATCGGGTTCGGCCTCCTCGGCCTGGCCGCCCTGATCCCCGCCATCCTCGTCGTGGTGGTCGCCGGTCCCATCGGGCTGGTGGTGGCCGTTCCGTGGGCTGCCCTGGTGGTCGTGGTCCTGACCGCCCTGGGGGCCGTGTTCCAGACGGCCCTCTACCTGTACGCCACGACCGGCACCGTGCCCGACGGTTTCGAACAGTCCGGCCTCACCGAGGCCTTCGCCACCCACTGAACCGGCACCACCCGCTGAATCGGGCCGATCGCCCTGCCCCGGACGCGAGACGACCCCCGCCGAAGCGGGGGCCGGTCGCACGGTGGGAAGACCGTGTCCAGTGGCGGCTCCGCAGCCTCCACCAGTGGGTCCAGCCTAGGGAATCGGGGACCCCGGTCAGCGGGGCCGCTCCCCGTAGTCCTCCCACGGGGCGTCCCGTTCCCGGATGACCTCGCGGAACCCCTTTTCCTCGAACGACTCGGCCCACCGGTAGGCCTCCTCGGTGTGACGGGTCATCCCGTCGAAGAAGGTGCCCAGCATCTGGGAGGTACGCAAGCCCATGTTCTCGTAGGCCTGGTTGATCAACAGCTTGTTCAGCGCCAACTGGTTGGCCGGGATGTGCCGGAACCGCCGGGCCTCGGCCTCCACCTCGGCTGACAGCTCGGCGGGATCGCACACGTGGGACACCAGGCCGATCCGATGCGCCGTCCCGGCGTCGATGGCCCGCCCGGTCAGCAGGAACTGCTTGGCGTGCTCGAGGCCCAGGCGGTACACCCACAACATGGTGGTCGGCGTGCCGAAGATCCGGCTGGGGGCGTAGCCGATGTGGGCATCGGACGCCATGTAGAGCAGGTCCGCACACAGCACCAGGTCGGTGGCCCCACCGACCGCCCAGCCCCGGATCTCACCGATCACCGGCTTGGGGCACTCCCACACCTTCATGAACCGTCGGACGTTGTTGCCCATGAACTGGTAGTCGCGCACCGGATCCCAGGCACCCTCCCGGGGTTCGGGACCCCTGGCCCCGTACGGCGTCGACCAGCCCGGCTCATCGCCCCCTGAGGTCCCGGTGGCCGTGCCTGCCGTCAGGTCGTAGCCGGCCGTGAACGTGTCGCCGGCCCCCCTGAGCACGACGGCCGCCACGTCGGTCGACTTCGTGGCCGCGTCGATGCCGTCGGCCACCCCCTGGATCACCGCGTCGGTCAGGGTGTTCTTCTTCTCGGGGCGGTTCAGCGTGATGACCGCGATGTCATCCCGCTCCTCGTACAGCACCGGGTCTGCGTCGCTCATGGAGCCAGCCTCCCACGGCCCGATCCCCCGTCATCTCCTCGGGCCGCCTCCCACTGCCCCCTCACCCGTCGACCCCGGTCATCCAACGACCACCACGCCCACCCCGACCAGGGTCAGGGCCAAGCCGAACCCCTGGGACACCCGCACCTCGTCGCCGAACACCAGACGGCCCAGGGCCACGCTGACCGCCGGGAACATCGCCCCGGTCACCGCTGCGGGCAGCGGGTCGGCCTGCACGGCCAGGACGTAGGTCAGCGACGCCGCCGCCCCAGCGACCCCCGACAGCGCGGCCCACACCCGGGTGCCGGGCTGTGGCACCAGGCCCTTGCGCCCGCTCAGAGCGATCAGCACGGTGATGGCGCAGGCCACGAGCCGTTGGGCGGTCGACGGCCACGATCCGCTGGCCCCCTCGGTCTCCATGAGGACCGACAGTCCGAACCCATAGGAGAGGCCGGCCCCCGTCCCCCACATCAGCCCCGACCGGACCCCACCGACGGCGCGAACCCCCGTCGTGATGAGCACGAGCCCCAGCACGGCGAGGGCCACGCCACCCACCACCACCACCGACGGCATCCGGTCGACCACCGAGGCGTAGCCGACCGGGATCACCACGGTGAGCACGGCGACCAGCGGGGCCACGATGGTCGCCGAACTCCGGAGGATGCCCCCCAGGTACAGCATCATCCCGAAGCCGATGCCGATGCCCGACGCGGCCCCGATCAGGAAGTCGTCCACCACGAAGGCGCTGGGGAACACGAGCACCGTGGCCAGCGACGACAGGCAGGCCACCCCCTGGGCGACCACGGCCACGGCCAGTACGCCGGTGACCAGCGAACTCCGACGCCCGAAGAACTCGGACGTCCCGACGCACATCGAGCACAACGCTCCCAGGAGGGCACCCATTCGGCGGGACACTAGGTCCAACCGGCGCCGTGACCTAGTGTCCCGCGACCACCGGTTGGACCATGGAGGCCCGATGACCATCCTGCTCGACGGAGGCATGGGACAGGAGTTGATCCGCCGCGGCTCGCCCCGTTCGGCGGAGTTCTGGTCGGCCTGGGCCATGATCGAGGACCCGGGCCTGGTCCGTGGCGTGCACGCCGACTATGTGGCCGCCGGCTGCGACGTGCTGACCACCAACAGCTATGCCACGTTCGCCGACCGCCTGGAACCCCATGGCCTCGGAGACCGGGCCGACGAGTTGTGCCGGGCTGCCGGACGCCTGGCCCGGGAGGCGGCCGACGACGCCGACCGTCCGGTCCGGGTGGCCGCGTCGCTCCCCCCGCTCCGCCACAGCTACAACCCCTCGCCTGACGCGACCCACGAAGAACTGTTCGATGAGTACTCGTCCATGGTCGAGCAGTTGGCCCCATTCGCCGACCTGTTCCTCTGCGAGACGATGGGCGCCCTGCACGAAGCTCAGGCCGCCACCGACGCTGCCCGAGCCACCGGAAAGGAGGTCTGGACGTCGTTCACCCTCCAGGGAGGCACCGGCCTCCACCTCCTCGACGGCACCGACTTCGACGAGGCCTGCGAGACGGTGGCCGCCGACATGTTCCTCCTGAACTGCAGCCCGCCGGAACAGATCACCGAGGCGCTGCCCGTGCTCCGCGCGGCCACCGACCGACCGATCGGCGTCTACGCCAACGCATTCCACGGCATGCCGGTGGGCTGGAGGGGCCGCGACGGCAGTCCCCTACCCGAGGCCCGAACCGACATGGGCGCCGACCCCTACACGGCCGTCGTCCTCACGTGGGTGGACATGGGCGCCGCCGTGGTGGGTGGCTGCTGCGAGATCGGACCGGAGCACATCGCCCGGATCCGCCGGGCCCTCGACGGGCGCGCCACCTGATCCATCCCGGACCGGCATGTCGGATTCAGCCGGCGGGAACATGGCGACGGGACACGAGGTCGTTCACCCCGAGCCCGTCGCGGAACCCCTCCGAGGCCTGGTCGGTGCCGGGGTCCAACGGCGTTCCGGTGCCGTCGGCCACCCGGGTCATCATGTGGAAGTTGGCGCTCACCGCCACCGCGTCGACGAGGACGTCGGCTCCGGCTGCGTCCAGCACCGCCTCCCGTGCCGCAGCCAGGGCCCCCGGCTCACCGTCCCACATCGCCTCGACCAGACCGACCAGGACGGCACCGTGGCGGACCCCTCCGTCGCCCTCGCCGGCCCCCGACACACCGTCCAGGGAGACCTCGCCGTCCTGGTGTTCGCCACTCAGACCGAGTAGCAGCGCATGGCTGGTCGTTCAGTAGAAGCACTCGTTGAGCTTCGACGTACGCCCGGCGATCAACTCCATCTGGACCCGCTGGAGGGAGAACCGGTCCGACACCACGTCGCCGAACACTGCGGGGCCTTCGAGGTAGTGCGGCGTCGAGAGCCGTGACCGGGCCGCCAACTCATCGGGCACCCCGCTGAGCGCCAACCAGACGTTGGGGCCCGACAGGTCCGCCGTCGGGACCCAGTGATGGCGGACCTCGACCCCGTCGGGAACCGCTCCGCTCGGCATTCCGGGTCCCGGCTCGGGAATCGGCATGCGCTCCAGTCCCAACCCATCGGCGAACCGGTCCACGCAGTTCGCCTGGGCGACGATGGACACCAGCTCGACATAGGCCAGCGGTTCCACGCCCCGGGCCAGGATCGAAGCGTGCCAGTCGCCGGTGAGGGTGCCGGGGTGGTTGGTGAGGCGCCACACCACGTCGACCACCGGACCGGGGAGTGGGTGGTCGTCGGGAACCAGCAGATCCACCGTCGACGGCTCCTGCCACGGCGGGAGGGGTTCAACGTCCCGGGCCCGCCGCACCTCGGCCACCACGGCCAGACGCTGCTCGCCGGCCCACCAGGTCCCCGGTCCCGACCAGTCGGCCATGGCTGCCACGTGTGCCGCGTCCAGGTCTGCTCGGATGGGCAACTCGGTGTCGTAGGCCGACATGCCCTGATCCTGCCAGCCCCGGACCCGTCGACACGGGCCGGGACCGGTCACCGGCAACGGCGGTCACCGGGGCCGGAGGGCCACCCGTACCCCGCCGATCTCGAGGTCCTGCGACCGGTCGGAGCGGAACTCCAGGCCGGACACGCCCTCGCCCCGCCCATCGGCCGGGACCACGAAGCGGATCTCTCCCTCGTCCAGCGGCACGACGGACCCCGAACGTTCCACCCCCAGCACGGTGGCCCACCGGTCGGCCATGGCCGAGGGGGCCTCGGCCTGCACCTCCACGGCCACCAGGTCCGACACCACCTCGGTCCGTATGTGCCTCCGCCAGGTCGGGCCGGCCCACGGCCAGTCCTCCCAGTCCGTCGTCTGGTCGATCGACAGGATCGCCCCACCCACGTCCCTAGGGTGCAGGTGGACACCGTGGATCCCCGCCATGGACCCCTCCGACACGATCCGTACGCCGAGGGCGACCAGTCGTCGCCGGTCACCTGCCAGGTCATCGCTCTGCACGAGCACCATGTAGCCACCGTCCCCACCGCGACGCTCCAGTTGTCGGCCGGCCGCCGTGCCGGCCTCCACGGGCGAGACCACCTCCAACAACCGCTCCCCCACCGGGAACAGGACGTTTCGCAGACCGAACTGCGACACCCCGAGGTCCCGGGCGCAGGCCTCCAGACCCAGTCCGGCGACCAGGTCGCCCTCCACGGCATCGAGGTCGTGGGCCACCAGGGCCACCTGCCGGAGACGAACGACCATGCTCGGACCGTAGTGACCCTCTGAACGCCCCCCGTCATCGCCGTTGCTACGGTCGGGCCGATGCTGACACGGCGCCTCGGTCGGACCGGCCACCACAGCAGCCTCGCCATCCTCGGTGGCGCGGCGTTCGCCGCCGATACCCCGGACGATGCCGCGGGCTTCCTCCACGAGGCGGTCGACGCCGGGATCAACCACCTCGACATCGCCCCCGGCTACCACCTCGCCGAACGGGCCGTCGGTCCCCACCTCCCGGCGCTGAGGGACCGACTCTTCGTGGCCGGCAAGACCGCCGAGACCGAACGCGACTGGGCCCGGACCCGACTGGACCGGACCCTCGAGCGGCTCCAGGTCGACCACCTGGACCTCTACCAGGCCCACGGGGTCACCTCAGTGGAGGTCCTGGACCAGCGGACTGAGACGTTCGAGGTCATCCTCGATGCCCGGGACCGGGGCCTCACCCGCTTCGCCGGCGTCACCGGCCACGACCTCGGCGCGCCACGGGCCCACCTGGAGGCCGTTCGCCGCTACGACCTGGACACAGTCATGTTCCCCGTCTACCCACGGGTCATGGCCGACCCCGGTTACCGGGCCGACGTCGAGGCCCTGCTGGCCGAGTGCATCGACCGCGACGTGGGCGTCATGGCCATCAAGGCCGTGGCGTGGCGACCATGGGGCGACCGCAAGCCCGACACCCGCACCTGGTACGAGCCGCATCGCACAGCAGCGGGAATCGAGCAGGGAATCCGTTTCGCCCTCTCGACCCCCAGCGTCGACGCCTTCTGCACCCCCAGCGACAAGGCCACGGCCCGAACGGCCATCGCCGCCGCAGAACGGTTCGAGCCCCTCGACGCCACCGAATGGACGGACCTTTTGTCGACCGGGGACGACCTCATCTTCCCGCTGGCCGACCGCGCCGTGGCTGCCTGGGGCTGAACGTCGAAGCAGGTCGACCAACTGCCGATCCATGGCAGAATCACCACCCACCCCACTACCGGAATCGAGAGACCCGCCATGCCAGCGATGCAGTTCAAGGGATCCATCAAGGGGCGCGAGCTCCCGGCGATGGACGAGTTCGACGCCAACGCCTTCCTCGACGACTTCGCCGTCTCCGAGGACGCTGACAAGCCGATCACCGCCGGGTGCTACCGCCTCGAGGCCGGCCAGTCGATGACGTACACGTACACGTACCACGAGATGAAGTTGATCGTGGATGGCGAGATCACCATCGCTGATGACACCGGCCAGTCGGTGACGGCCACCAAGGGCGACCTCTTCTACTTCCCTCCGGGCAGCACCATCACCTTCTCCACCGAGGACTACGGCGTGGGCTACTTCGTCGGACAGCGGGGCGTCGGCGAGGCCTGATTCTCCCGTCGAGCACCCATCCGAAATTCCTCCTTTCGCCGAACGTCGGGTCGGCTCCCGACCCTCGTAGGCTTTCCCCACCGGTTCGAAAACGATCCGGTTCTGTTCAATAGAAAGCGATACCTGAATATGCCGAACGGCACCGTGAAGTTCTTCAACGCTGAGAAGGGCTACGGGTTCCTCTCCGTGGCCGGCGAGGACGACGTGTTCGTCCACTACTCCAACATCGAGGGCGAGGGCTACCGCAGCCTCGACGAGGGCCAGGCCGTGGAGTTCGAGGTCGGTCCCGGTCGCAAGGGCCCCGAGGCCCTGAACGTCCGCAAGGTCTGAATCCGAACCGGTGGGCCGGTTCCGGGCGTTAGCCTGAAGCCACAGCCCAACCCGCTGACATCCCACCTCTGAGGGTCCGCCCTCCGAAACGGGATGGCAGAGAGCCCGCCCCACGGGGCGGGTTCTTTCGCGTCCCGGGGCCTCTGCTCCCCGGATCCCCGTTCCCGGAAGCGGGTCAGTCGCCCCCCGACCGGTACCGCCGGAAGCCCGGCACGGCACCGACGTGCAGGCCCCTGACCCGACCCATCCGGTCCGGGAGGTCATAACCGCCTGATCGCGCCGCCCGGAGCGTGAGCCAGGTAACCGCCCCCAGAGAGATCGCCCCACCCAGGAGTGTCCCCCCGGTCGGCTGCTCGTCCATCCAGATCCACACCCACAGCGGAGCCATCACCACCTCGGAGATCAGAAGGAGGCTCACGTCCGCGGGTGGCACGAACCGGTGTACGTAGTTCCAGATGGGCGTGAACAACCCGATGAGCAGGCCTCCGGCCAGGAAGGCCATCCACAGGTCGTATGCCGGAGCACCCAGCCCCGGGCCAGTGGCGGCCACCAGCCCGGCCACCACACCGGCGGCCGTCCCGCCGATCAGGGTGGGAACCCCCGGATCCCGGGCCGGCGAACTCCGGATGAGCACCGCGTACCCGGCCAGCGCGATGGACAGGGCCACCGACAGCACGATGCCCACCGTGTCGCTCGCGCCGACGTTTCCGCCCACCATCACCACCACGCCGACGCCGGCAGCCACGATGGCCACGATGGTGTCCCGGCTCACCGGTTCCCGCAGGAACAACCGCCCCAGCAGCGCCGCGTAGAACGGGCTGGTCGACTGCATCAACAACACGAACGCCGCCGAGACCCGACTGAGGGCCACCACGAACAGGCTGAACATCGCCCCCAGGAGCAGTCCGGCCAGCACCTGCCGAAGCCCGGCGGCCCGGACGGCCCGGATCGGGTTCCGGCCGGCCGCCACGATGACCACCAGCGACACCAGCGCAGCCGAGAAGCTCCGGTGGCTGAGGTACTGCCACTCGTCGGCCTCCCGGAGGGACCGGAAGGTCAGCGGTCCGAAGCTGAAGGCCGTGCCACAGACGAGGACGGCGACCGAACCCTGGAAGCGGGAGAACGTGGGCGCCATGGCGGTCAGGTACCGGCCCCGACGTTCGACTGGACCGGCCCGCCCGCCGGCACCGGCCCGGGCGCCGGGTCCTCGTCGATGAACAGGTGGAGGACCGCCCCGGCGAAGCCGAGGGCGGCCAGCGTCCACCACCAGGCGTCGTAGGAGCCGGTGGCATCCCGCACCAGGCCCCCGCCGTAGACGCCCACGAACGAGCCCAGCTGGTGGCTCAGGAAGGTCAGGCCGAACAGGGTGCCCGCATGGTCGACGCCGAACTGGGCCATCACCACGCCCGAGGTCAGCGGAACCGTGGACAGCCACAGCACCCCGATCACCGCACCGAAGGCCAGGGAGAGGCCCTCCGATGACGGCAGGAGCAGAAAGGCCACGAACACCACCCCACGGAGCCCGTAGATCCACGACAGGAGTAGGACCCGACTGTGGGTCGCACCCAGGGCCCCGGCACCGATGGTCCCCGGGAGGTTGAACAGGCCGACGAGGGCCAACGACATGGCCCCCACCCCGGCCGACTGGCCGAGGTCGTCGAGATGCTTCGGCAGGTGGGCGCCGATGAACGACACATGGAAGCCGCACACGAAGAAGCCGACGACCAGCAGCACGTAGCTCCGGTGTCGACCGGCCCGTCGCAGCACCGACGACAGCGGCTCGACCCCGACCGACGGGTCCGCCCCCACGGGATCCAGGCGGATCGGGATGCAGGCCAGGGCCATGGCCGCCGCGGTGATGGCGCCGACCACCAGTGACGCCTCCCATCCGATGGCGTCGATCAGCACACGGGCCGACGGGACGAACACGAACTGGCCCACCGACCCCGCCGCCGTGGCGACCCCCAACGCCATCGACCGGTGCTCCTCGGGTGCGAGACGACCCACCGCGGCCAGGACCACCGTGAACGACGCGCCGGAGGTTCCGAGGCCGACGAGGACGCCGCTGGCCTGGAGGCCGAGGTTTCCCTCCGCCCCGGCCAGCACCACCAGTCCGACGGCGTACAGGGCCGCTCCCGTCGCCAGGACCCGTCTCGTCCCGTACCGGTCGGCAACCGCCCCGGCCACCGGCTGGCCCAACCCCCACATGAGGTTCTGCAGGGCAACCATCAGGCCGAACGTCCCCACCCCGACGCCCAGGGCATCGGTCACCGGATCCAGGAACACCCCCATGGTGGAACGCAGCCCCATGGACACCATGGTGATGACGCTCCCCGTCACCAGCACCACGAGAAAGGCCGGCGAACGGCTCCGGGAGACCTCTGGCATCCGATGGACGCTAGGGCCACCGGGTGCCTCCGGTCACGATCCGGTGGCATGGATGGCCAGCCCGGTATCGTGGAGGCACTCCGGTGACTTCACCGGTGGGTTCGCTGACGGGAGATGGTTCCCCGATCGACGTGAACCACCCGCCCCGCCGATCAGCGCCGGGCGATCCCATCAGTTGCCTCGAGAAGGCAGGCCCCATGAACCTCGGGCCGGAGACCACATGAACACCACCCCCACGGGCGCGCCCACCTTCGCTGAACTCGGCGTGCCCCAATCCATCTGCCATGCGCTCGACGCCCGGGGCATCACCTCGCCGTTCGCCATCCAGGCAGCCACCATCACCGACGCCATGAACGGTCGGGACGTCTGCGGGCGCGCGCCCACCGGCTCGGGTAAGACCCTGGCCTTCGGCATCCCGCTCGTGGCGTCGGTCGATCGGGCCGAGCCCCGACGTCCCCGTGGCCTCGTGCTGGCCCCCACCCGGGAGCTGGCCGAGCAGATCCGTACCGAACTCCGCTCGTTCGCCGGAAAGGTCCGGGTGGGCGTCGTCTACGGCGGCGTCGGCTACGGCCCCCAGCTCAAGGCCCTACGCGACGGCGTCGACGTCCTCGTCGCCTGCCCTGGCCGCCTCGAGGACCTCATCGACCAGGGCGCAGTCAACCTCGCCGACGTCGACCGGGTCGTCCTGGACGAGGCCGACCGGATGGCTGACATGGGCTTCATGCCGGCGGTTCGACGCCTGCTGGACCAGACCTCCGATGACCGCCAGACCGTGCTGTTCTCAGCCACCCTGGACGGCGACATCGCCAAGCTGACCCGGGACTACCAGCGCGACCCGGTCCGTCACGAGGTCGGCGAGGAGACGCCCGACATCACCGCGGCGACCCACCTGTTCTGGACGGTCGACAAGACGGCCCGGGTGGATCTGACCGCCGAGGCCGTGACCGCCGCCTGGCCGGCCATCATCTTCTGTCGTACCCGCCACGGCGCCGACCGGCTCGCCAAGCAGCTGGGCCGGTCCGAGGTGAAGGCCGCGGCCATCCACGGTGGACGTAGCCAGAGCCAGCGAACCCGTGCCCTGGCCGACTTCATCGCCGGCCGGGTCCACGCCCTGGTGGCCACCGACGTGGCGGCCCGGGGTATCCACGTCGACGGCGTGGCGTCGGTCGTCCACTACGACCCGCCCGAGGATCACAAGGCCTACGTCCACCGGTCGGGCCGCACCGCCCGGGCCGGAGAGGACGGGGTGGTGATCTCCCTGATCCAGCCCGACCAGAAGAAGGACACCCGTCGCCTCCAGCGCGACGTCGGCCTCGACGAGCCGGTCACCGCCCCGGACCTGGCAGTGGTGCGTGACCTGAC
Organism: uncultured Candidatus Nemicrothrix sp.; assembly: GCA_964456295.1. Taxonomy (GTDB): domain Bacteria; phylum Actinomycetota; class Acidimicrobiia; order Acidimicrobiales; family MedAcidi-G1; genus UBA9410. The sequence continues at coordinate 6,793 of CAYWBE010000004.1, read as the reverse complement.
CCCGCCGGCCGTCCGTCAACTCACGCCTGAACAGCGCGAGGACCGCCGGGAGGATCGTCGGGCCGCCCAGGACGACCGCCGGACCCCGGACCACAGGCCGCGGCGAAACCGTTCCCACGGAAGGCACCGCAACGGCCCCGGGCAGGGAGCCGGTTCCCGCAACGGCAGCGGCAACCGCCAGGACGGCAACAAGCATGGCGGCGCCAAGCAGGGCGGCGCCAAGCAGGGAGCAAGCTCCCGTAACGGCAGCAGCAACCGCCAGGGCGGGAACAAGCAGGGTGGAAGCAAGCAGGGCGGCCCCAAGCACGGCGCCAACTCCCGCAACGGGAGCAACAACCGACAGGGCGGCCCCGGGCCGAAGGGCGGGTCAGGTGGGCAGCGCCGAGGTGGACCGAAACAGGCCGGCAGGGCCGGCGGCCAGCGCCGGAACGCCGCCTGAGGCCTCACCTGATCCTCATCCGACCGACACCGGTCGCCAACGTGGACCAACGGACCTGACCGCATGCATCGCTACACGCCGGTTGCCGTCCTGATCGCCTGCCTGGCCGCCATGGGTTGTGGTTCGTCGGCCGACCATGTCGAGGCGCCCAAGGAGACCATCCCCCTGGAGGAGTCCCAGGACGGACGCGGCGAACGATTCCAGTCAGCCCAGCAGGAATTCAACGCCTGCCTCGATGAGGCCGGCTACGAGTTCCGGGGACTGGCCGGCGGAGAGGGCGACGCTGCAGTGATCGAGGACCCCGACTACCAGGAGTCGCTCCAGCGGTGCGCCAACGAGTCGGGCGTCGCCGACATGCGGGCGGAGTTCGCCGAGTCACGGGCCTCCCGTAGCCCCCAGGAGATCCGGGACGACAACGAGGCCATCCTCGCCGTGGTGGACTGCCTGCGTTCCCGGGGCATGGACCTGGATGACCCGATCCAGGACGAGACCGGGGCCCTCAACCTCCGACAGCTCCTACGGAGCTCCTCGATGGACATCCGCGACGACCAGCAGGCCCGTGACTGCCTGAGTGAGATCCTCCTGGCTCGACGCCGGGCCGGCTGAGCAGCCGTGCCGTCGGTCGGTCAGCCGGCCGACAGCAGGCGACCGGCGTACCAACCGGCGAACCGGGCGACGCTCGACTCCAGGTGGGAGAGTCGCCCCTGACGGGCGTACGGCGAACCCATTCCCCGATGCTGTTGTTCGAGCATCGGGATGTCCTCGGCGATGGCCACGTCGAAGCGCTCGTAGTACGCCTCGGCCGCCTCGGTGAACCCGGCTGAGGCCACCGTCTCCGGCGGGAAGCACACCACCTGGGCACACCGACACCTGTCCGGCCCGTCGGGGTACACCTCGTACATCCACATCCCCTCGGCCCCCGTGGCGATGACCATCGTCGGGTACAGCCACGAGTACCGGACCCCGTCGGCCTCGCGCTCGTCCAGGGTCGGGATCACCGGCAGCGCCTGACCCTGGTCGGCCTCCAGCAGCCCCCCGGTTCCCTGGGTGCTCCCGGCATGCGTGGTCCACGCACCCAGCACGTCCTCGGGGTCGTCCGGCTCGTCGTAGGTGTCGTCGATGCTTCCCGGGTGCACGTACGGAAGGTGGTAGTACTCGTTGAAGACCTCGGCGAACGCCTTCCAGTTGCAGTCCACCGTGAACTCGCGACGCCGGGTGGTCACCATCGACCCGAGGTCCCACCGTTGGTGGACCATGCCGAAGTCGCCCAGCCACTCGTCGATCGGCGGCGGCTGCTCCTCCAGACTCACGAATGCGAACCCGTACCGCTCGACGGTCGTGAACTCGTGCAACCCATGGTCGGCCCGCTCGAATCCATCGGCCTCCTGCATGCTCGGCGCTCCCACGAGCCGCCCATCCAACCCGTAGGTCCAGAAGTGGAACGGACAGCGCATCCGCGTGCAGTGCCCCGAGCCCACCATCACCTGGGAGGAACGGTGACGGCACGTGTTGGCGTAGGCCCGGAGTACGCCTCCCTCGTCGCGGACCACGACCACCGGCACCCCGCCGAGGTCCATCGCCGCATAGTCACCCGGCGCGGGCCACCGGTCACCCCGCCCGACGCCTACCCAGCCCCGGCGGAACATCGTCTCGCCCTCGAGGACTGCCACCTCCGGATCCACGTAGCAGGCCGCGGGCAGCGTGTAGCCGTCGACGGCCGACCCCGTGCAGCGCCCCAGGGCCTCGGCCAGGTCGGCCGACAGCCTGATTCCCGTCGTCATCCGCGGGATTGTAGGACCAGCGGCCCGTAGGTCACCTACGGTTCACGGATGCCCGATGCCAGCCCTCATGACCTGCCCATCTCGCTCGACCTGAGCCTCGACGAGATCGAGGAGACGACCCACCACTGCCTGGTCCGGCACGGTGCCGCCGACCACGTGGCCGACCACGTGGCCCGGGCCGTCCGGGTGGCCGAGGGGAACCACAACCGGATCTGCGGCCTCTACTACCTCGAGAGCTACTGCCTGCAGCTCGCTTCCGGGCGGATCGACGGCCGGGCCGAACCGGTGGTGACCGTCGACCGGCCAGGGGCCGTACGCGTCGACGGTCGCCTCGGATTCGCCCAGTCGGCGTTCGCCGCCGGCTTCGAAGCCGCCGTGACCTCTGCCCGGACCAACGGGATCTGCGGCATGTCCGTCGAACACACCCACACCTGCACGTCACTCGGCTTCTTCACCGAACAGTTCGCCCGCGAGGGGCTGCTGGCCATCGGCACCACCAATGCCTCGCCGAGGGTCTCCCCGCCGGGAGGTTCAGTGCCGGTCCTGGGCACCAACCCCATCGCCATGGCCGTACCGGACGGTGCGGGCGGCATCGCCCTCCAGTTCGACTTCTCCACCAGCGCGGTGGCCCTCGGAAAGATCACCATGGCCGCGGCAGCCGGCGAGGACATCCCGCTCGGCTGGGCCGTGGACGCCGACGGGAACCCCACCTCGGATCCACAGGCCGCACTGTCCGGTTCCCTGGTGTCGGCCGGTGGCTACAAGGGCTACGGCATCGGCCTGATGGTGGAGATCCTGGCCGGGGCGATGACCGGCTGCCGGCTGAGTACCGACGTGCCACCGCTCAAGACGACCGAGGGCGAACCCCACGACCTCGGCCAGTTCTACGTGGTGGTCGACCCCGGCTCCTACAGCGGCGCTGGCTTCTACGACCGCCTCGCCACCCTCGGCGAGAGCATCACCTCACAGCCGGGGGCCCGCCTCCCCGGGGCGGGTCGGATGCCGGCTGACCCGGTGACCGTCGAAGGCCCGGTCTGGGCCCGGGTGCTGGAGTTGGCCGGCGACTGACCCCGGCCGGGTGCCCGACCGGTCAGTCCTCGATCCCGTCGAGGATCGATTCGGCCACCAGGAACGCCCTGGCGGCATCCACCAGCACCTCGAACGACGCCCGGTCCACGGCCAGCCCCTCCCGGGCAGCACGGGCCGCCGCGTCGCCGCCGGCGGGTTCAGCCCGCCCACCCACCTGGAGGTGGTCGATCGTCGTGGCCGCCGAGGCGCCGACGGGTATCCCCTCCACACCGACCCCGCGGCCGGCCATGTCGGCCAGGCCCGAGGCGAGGGCCGCCAACGGGGTCGGCACGGTGAATGCCACCGCTCCCGATCCGCCCGTCCGCGCCGCCACCTCACCGGCCATCAGGGCCTCAGGGCCGGCGTCGTACTCGGCCACCAGGCGACGGTGGTCACCCAGCGCCGAGGCGAAGGCCGCCAGCCCCCCGCCGAAGTGGACCTCGGCACGGGTCACGTTGCGACCGGCCCGGTCAGCGGCACCGGCACCCATCCCGGCCACCCGGGCACAGCGGAACACCAGGTCGTGGACCTCGCGTGGAGCGACCAGTACCTGATCGCCGCCACCGGTCACGATGGGAACACCTCGCCGAAGAGCCGCAGCCAGTTCCCCCCGAGCACCAGGTCCCGCTCGTCCGGTGTGAACCCCGCCTCGTCGAGGCCATCGGACAGGCTGCCGAAGTCCTTGGGGCCGTCGAACCAGGTCGGCCAAGGGGGAAACGACGGCGCTGCCGCTGGGGCGGTCGCCCGGTCCCAACGACCGTTGCGCATCCAGCCCAGCGAATCCGGACTCCAGCCGAGGACGGCGTCGGACCCGATGGCCACGTGCTCCACGCCGACGTCCTCAGCCAGCGACGCCACCATGGAGCAGTACTCGGCCCGGGTCACGTCGGCCCCTCCCATGAACAACGGATAGAGGGTGCACCCGATCACCCCACCCCGTTCGGCCACCGCGGCGACCAGTTCGTCGGGCTTGTTGCGGGGCGAGTCGCAGAAGGCCACCGGGTTGCCGTGGGTGATGGCGATGGGATGCGCCGAGGCATCCACCGCTTCCCGGCCGGTCACGTTGCCCACGTGGGAGATGTCGACCAGCACACCGGCATCGTTGAGCGCCGCAACCATCCGGTGTCCGGCCCGGGTCAGCCCCCCGTCACGGGGCTCCCAGCAACTGGACCCGAGGTGGTTGGCGATGTTGTAGGTGATCTGGACCACCCGGATGCCGACGTCGGCGAAGATCCCGGCCATCTCGGGGTCGTCACCCAGCATCGAACTGTTCTGGAAGCCGAGGACGACCGCCAGGACCCCGTCGGCCTCCGCCTGGTGGATCTCGTCGACCGACCGGGTGATCCGGATCAGGTCGGCGTTGTGGCGACACAGGTGGCGGAACGCCCCGATCCGGGTCATGGCCCCGGCCATGTCCTCCCACACGCCGACGGTGGCGTGCACCACGTCCACCCCGCCGGACCGCACCTCGGCGATCACCTCACGGGACCAGTCGTTGATCTGCAGGCCGTCGATGATCATGGTCATTCCTCCCGGGCCGCCGGTCGAGCCGGCAGCACCCAGTCGTCGGTCGTGTCGGGTCCCAGCTCCGCGAGGCGGGGCGCCCCCTGGAACAGGGTCACCCGCAGCCAGTCGGTGGACTTGGGCTTGAACTCGTCCATCCCGTACTGGGCCAGCTGGAAGCGCTGGATCTGGAGCGGCAGGTACCCCGCCGCACACGTGTTGTCCCGGGGCTCGCCGTAGCGACGGTCGCTGGCCACCAGACGTTCCAGGGCCGCCCGATGGTCGGGGTGGTCGGCCAGTACGCCGGCCACCGGCTCGTCGGCGTCCCGGTCGGCCAACGCCCGCCCGAACCGCCAGAGCCGGAGCGCCACGTCGACGGCCACGTCCCGCCCCTCGGGCGCCAGACGGTCCCGCCGGGCCCGCCGTGGCTCCTCGGTGTTGTCGCTGACCACCCACCAGAAGGCATCGGCCGGCGGCTCGTCGAGGTCCAGTTCGGCCAGCCAATCGAACCGCTCGTCGAAGAGGGAACGGACATCCCCGACCGGCATCGCCGGGTCGGCCGACGAGCCCTCGTCCACCAGGAAGAGCAGGTCGAAGAGGTCGTCGTCCCCGTCATGGAGTTCGAGCAGGAGCGACACCACCAGTTCGGAGGTCTCCGGCCCCTGCTCCTCGGCCCACCGGTAGAGCGCGTCGTAGGGGCGCTCGACCCCGGCCACCCGATCCCAGGCGGCAGCCACCTCGTCGAGCACGGGCACCAGGGCCTGCGAGTTCAGGAACGGGGTGCAGTCGTCATCGGACCCTGATGCGAAGTGTCGGCGGGCCCGGTCGATCCAGTCCCTCAACACCCGACCGTCGGCCGAGACGAGGGCACGATCACGTACGTCGGCCAGGGCCACCTCCCGCACCCCGACCCAGGCGTCCAGCACCCGGGGGTGCTTGAACGCATACGGCACCAGCCCGAGGCCGGTGGCGTTGCCCAGGCCGAAGTAGCGCCGCCAGGCCCCGTCGAATCCGACTGCGGCATCGCCGCCCTTCACCCGGGCACAGTGCTCGACCATGTCGTAGCCCAACTCGCGGAACATCCAGGCGGCCACGAACTGGGCCCGGTAGGGCACCCGGAATGGATGCCCATCCGGGTAGCCGGCGAACGACCGCATGCCGAACTTCCCGTTGGCGTAGAAGGCGGTGCTCCGCAGGATGTATCCGGCGTCGCCCACCCGGTCGGGGTCGGGCTGGCGACCGGCAGCCAACTCGTCGACCAGGTACCCGAAGAACCGGACGCTGCGGTTGCCCCTGGTGAGGCTCAGGACCCGCGGATCCAGCCGACCCTTCTCCTGCTCGGGAACCTCGACCCGCAACCGGGCCAGCAGTTCGTCATCGACGTCACCGTCGACCAGCACGCCGGCAACCTCCCACCGGTCGGCGATGACCCGGTCGGTGTGGGCCGACTCGTCGATCGTGGTGGTGAACACCACGAAGCTGAACCGCTGTGCTCCGGCATCCACGAAGTAGACCGACTCGCCCCGACCCTCGTCGTCGAGTACCTGGTGGGACCGGCCGGCCGTCCAGCCGTCGGCCACCGCCCGGCGGAGCATGGTCCGGCTGAAGCTGTACCGGCTGAGACGCGCCGCGCCGAGCACGTCGGGCCGCATGACGTACGAGGCCGGCCGAATGCGCTCGGCGCGGGAGGCCAGTTCCACCTGGAGTACGTCGGTCCCGATCGGGCTGGTCGCTGACACGGCGGGAAGCGTACGTCCTGCTACCGGTTCGGGTCGCCCCCACCACCGGTGCCACGCGGAACACCCGCCTCCAACTCGAGGCGGGTGCATCCCGGGATGTTCCCGGACGGAACCACTCCCTACGGCGCCGCCCGAGTTTCCGTCGGACCTCGACGCCCAGTCGCCCCGTCCCCTCAATGCTCGCGCCGTGCCTCCCCGACCGCAAGGGGCCTCCCCGACCGCAAGGGGCCTCCCCGACCGCAAGGGGCCTCCCCGACCGCAAG